>JBAVWD010000216.1:0-6963 GCA_049697655.1 Anaerolineae bacterium
AAGGTTCCACATGAGAAAAGTCAAGGGATACTTCGTCAGCACCTGTGGCTGGTGCAAGAAGACCAAGCAGCTCCTCGACGAAAACAAGGTCGATTACGAATATGAATACGTGGACTTGTTGAGCCCCGGCGAGAAGGCACGGGCCCTGGCTGAAGTGTCACGGCAAAACCCGCGCAAGAGCTTCCCTACAGTTGTCGTGGAGAACGACCACACGGAAGTGGTGATCGGCTTCAAAGAGGACCGTCTACGCGAGGTACTGGGTCTATGAGCTCTCAGAGCGCTGAGGTACTCTACGAACGCCTAAAACGCGAGGCAGAGGCCGGAGGCTACTTCCTCAATCCCGACCAGGAGTTTGTCCTGAGCCTCATGGAGGGACTCCTGACCAACGAGGAGCGGTACGGCTACCAATCCTGTCCCTGCCGCCTGGCCGAGGGAAACAGGGAGAGGGACCTGGACATCATCTGCCCTTGCGACTACCGCGACCCGGATCTCGACGACTACGGGGCCTGCTACTGTGCCCTGTACGTCTCCGAGGAGATAGCGCTGGGGCAGAGGGAAGCAGAGCCTGTGCCGGAGCGGCGAGGTACGCCACTCGAACCCGTCGCGGAGAGACACGAGGAGGAGTTCGTCGATTTCACTCGCCGCGGCATCCCCGTGTGGCGCTGCAAAGTCTGTGGGTACCTCTGCGCCCGACCACAGCCTCCCCTGAAGTGCCCCATCTGCAAGGCGGACAAGGATCGCTTCGAACGGTTCGGGTGAGAGCAGACTGAGGACGGCGCGGTGGGTGCCCCTGCGCCATCTGCGCCAGGTTCAACCCACAACCGTTTCCGACCCTCCAGACGTCGCTTGAGTACTCCGGAGGGCGATACCCCGAGTGGCCCGGCCAGGTGGCGTGTCCCGCCCTTGCCCCGAATGGCCGGGGCCGTGCCACGTCGCCGCAGAGGACCGCGGATGGAATGATCCTCTGCCGTTTAAGGAAATGCTTCCGAGCGAGAATATCATGCTCCTTCTCGGCGAGCTTCATCGCCCCTTCCTCTCCATTATGCGAGCATCCAAGACCAGCAAGCCTTCATGGTAAACGCGTACCGGGTTGAGGTCTAGCTCAGTGATCTCCCGGTGGTCAATCAGCAGCCTGGAAACAGACAGAAGCAGCTCAACAACGGCGTTCAGGTCGTAGCTGGCCTGCCCGCGCGCGCCCGTCAGCAGAGGATACCCCTTGATCTCCTCCACCATGTCCTCAGCGTCCCTTCGCTCCAAAGGCGCAATCCTGAAGGACACATCCTCTAGCGCCTCCGCGAAGATGCCCCCCAGACCGAACATCACGGTGGGACCGAAAGTGGCATCATCGAGCCCGCCCACGATCACCTCAAGCCCGTCCGGCGCCTGCTTGCACACCAACACTCCTTCGATTCGGGCCCTGGGAACAGCGGCCTGGACTCCATCCGAAATTCGCTCGTAAGCGGTGCGAACCTCCTTGCCGTCCCCCAAGCCAACGACCACGCCGCCCGCGTCGCTCTTGTGCACCACATCTGGAGACACCACCTTGAGCACCACAGGATACCCAAGCTCTCCCGCTATCCGCGCGGCTTCCTCTGGACTGCGCGCGAGCCCATGCTCTGGATACGGTATGTTATACTGCTCCAGCACACGTATCGCGTCTGGCTCCAGTACAAAACGCCCGGTGCTCTCCATAATGCGGTCTTTCCTCCTGGGGCGTCGATCCCCTTCGCCTAGAGCGGTTGCCGCTGCCGCGCCGCCCGCACGGAGGCCACAACACGTCAGCTGCAACGTCACCCCATGGCTGTGGCACGCTCCGAACGCGGACGTGGTGCCTCAGGCAGCCAGCTGACATGTGCCACCCTTCAACATCTGTTGTGACACCACGTGGTGAGGCTCGCCGGTTTCTCAGAGGAGGCCTCCGACAGGGCAACGATGGAAGTCCAGACTGCCGGCGGCGGCAAGGGTGCTACTGCAGTCCCACTGCTACGGAAAGATCTTCCCCGGGTTGAGTATCCCCTGCGGATCCAGGAGGGTCTTGATCTGCCGCATCACTTGGAGGCTCTTGCCATGCTCCCGTTCCATGAACCGTCGCTTGCCGATGCCCACGCCATGCTCCCCAGTGGCCGTGCCCAGGAGCTCCAGGGCACGATCGACGATGGCCTGGTTGGCCCTCTGCACTCGCGCCCACCCCTCGTCATCCTGCGCATCGCCCATGAACACCACGTGCAAGTTCCCGTCGCCAGCGTGTCCGAAGGGGTAGCCCGCCACGCCCTGGTCACGAACGGTCTGCTCTGTAAAGGCCACGATTTCGGGGTAGCGGGAGATGGGCACCGCGACATCGGCGACGAACGGATCCGCACCAACGTGGGTGCGCTTTATGCTCTCGTAGGCCTGATGGCGCGCCTCCCACAGCCTGTTTCGCTCGTCCAGCCCTAGACCTCGTTCAAAGGAGATGGACCCAGCGTCCTGGCATAGCTGCTCCACTGGCCCCAACTCCTCCTGAAGAGCCATCTCGCTGGCACCATGAAACTCCATCAGCAGAGTGGGCTCCTCCCGAAGGCCCAGATCGCTGTCCCTATTGAGCATGGCGGCCAGGTCCGCGGTGATCAACTCCAGCGCCGCCGGAGAGAAACCCCAACGCATGATTTCGAAGACCGCCTGGGCTGCCCCTTCCACTGTGGAGAAGGTCGCCACGGCTGCGGAGAAGTGCTCTGGCAGTCCCCTCAGTCGCAGCGTGGCCTGGGTGAAGATTCCCAGAGTGCCCTCCGAGCCGACAAACAGGCGTATCAAGTCGTATCCTGAAGAGCTCTTGCCCGCCAGGCTCCCCGTCTTGATTATCTCACCATTGGCCAGAACAACGGTCAGCTCCAGCACGTAGTCCTTGGTGGCGCCATACCGGATCGTTCTCACACCGCTGGCATTGTTGGCGATCATGCCGCCGATCATGGCCGCGGCGCCCGGGTCCGGAGGGAAGAACAGGCCGTCACGCCCCACGGCCTTGTTCAGGTCTCTGTAGCCTACGCCCGGTTCCACCACAGCCATGAAGTCAGCAGGGCGAACCTCGACTATATGGTCGAAACGTTGAGTGTCCAGCACGATGCCGCCGTAGAGAGGAACCGGATTTCCCTCGATGCTGGTGCCCGCGCCCCTCGCGGTGACCGGTATCCTGCGCGCATTGGCCATCTTGAGAATCGCCGAGACCTCCTCGGTCGAATCCGGCATGACCACCACGTCAGGGGGGATCTTCGGGGTGTAGTATGACTCGTCTCTGCTGGCCAGCCCGAGGGCCGATTCCCCGGTCGAGAGGTTATCAGCGCCAACGATGTCCTCGAGCTCTTTCAGCTCAGTGTCTGAGCATCGACCGAATTCCATCAGTTGTGCCTCACGACAGATCGTTCTGATGAACACCAGACTCGGCACTGGCCATATCGACGCTTCACCTCGCAATTGCAGGAAGCGTCACGCCGACGCAAGAACAGGCATGAGTTGCCCTGGCGAGTCTCTTTGCACGTTGCATGTCTACACGATGGAGCTGAAGCGGTTCCTCGAGGCACAGAGCACGTCGGGGCACCTGGTCAATCCTCCACACGCGGAATCATTGTGGCAGCGCCTCGACCAGGCGCTCGATGTCCTCTTCGTTGTTGTAGAGGTGTGCAGAAACCCGGATAGCGCCATCGCGCAAAGAGACCACGACCTTCGCCTCGGAGAGTCGCCGCAGGAGTTCCTCGGAGTCATGCCCCAGGTGTGCAAAGGACACGATGCCCGATCTCTCTCGAGGAAGCAGCGAGCTGATGACGCGACAACCCTTCTCCTGCAACCTCTCGATGAGCAAGTCAGTCAGTCGTAATACGTGCCTCTCGATGTTCTCCAGCCCGGCCTTCTCGATGATGTCCAGGCTGGCATCAAGTCCGTGCAGCCCGAGGTAGTTCATGGCTCCGGCCTCGAACCTCTTCGCGCTGGGCCACAGGTTGAGCTTGTAGTCGAGGCTCATGTCGTCCACGACGTTTCGATGTCCTACCCGGCTCGGCCAGACATCGCCCAGCAGTTCCTTTCGACAGTAGAAGAGGCCTACGCCAATCGGTCCCAGCAGGTACTTGTAAGAACCTGCTGACATGAAGTCCACACCAAACCGCCCCACATCAAAGGGCAAAGCACCCAGTCCCTGGATGGCATCTACCACGAAGTAGATGCCTCTCTCCTTGCAGAACCTGCCAATGCTCTCCAGGTCCATCCGCAAGCCAGTGGTCCACTGCACGTAGCTGACTGCGATCACCCTGGTGCGTTCGTCCGCTGCCGCAAAAAGGTCCTCCGGAAGCACTCGCCCATCCCTGGCAGGCACGATCTGAACCCGAACTCCGTGGCGATCCTGCAAGTTCAGCCACGGATACACGTTGGCCGGGAACTCCAGGTTGCAGATGACGACACTATCGCCATCGCTCCACTTCAGTCCGCTCGCCACGGTGGCCAGCCCGTCCGATGTGTTGCCAAGCAGTGCGATCTCCTCTGCGGAGCCACCGGTCAGCCTGGCAAGTTTCTCGCGCACTCGCGCTTCGCACGCGTGCCATTCCTCGATGTACGCCGCCGTGTCCCGTTCGGACTGATCGTCTGCACACTTCTCGATGGCCTCTTTCACGGGCAGCGCCATCGGGCTCACAGCTGCGCAGTTCAGAAAGGTGTACTCCTTGGTGATGGGGAAGAGCTCGCGCAGTTGTCTCATAGCTCCAGATCTCCTCACTCGCACATCCTTGAACCTGAACGTCGGCAGAGATGATATCACTCCGTCTTCGAGCAGGCCAGCGAGCATGTGCGGTAGGGGCCGTGCTCTATTGGGTCAAAGCCAATGATCCGCCTCCGCCCGGCTGCGCCGAACGCTTGGTGTCGGCACCCAAGGGGTAGCTATGGCCAACACGGCGCGCCTGCCTCTAGAACCCCACGGCAAAGCCGTCCTTGCGCGGATCGGAGCCGCCCTCCAGCACGCCGGTATCAGCATCCACGGCGATGATCTGGCCTCCACCGAAGCCAGACCAGAAGACAGGTTGGACCTGGACATCGTGGCCCAGCGCCGCCAGCGCCTGGCGCGTCTCGTCAGGCACTCCCTCTTCGATCGCCACCTGTGGCCCACCTCCTTCGTCTACGCGAAAGCGCGGAGCGTCCAACGCGGCTTGAGCGTCCATGCCACAGTCCACCAGATTGGACAGGACCTGCACGTGTCCCTGGGGCTGCATGAAGCCGCCCATGACCCCGAAACTCAACCACAGACGGCCGCCTCGCAGGGCCATGGCCGGAATGATGGTGTGGTAGGGCCGCTTGCCACCAGCGAGCACGTTGGGGTGGCCCTCCTCCAGTGTGAAGCATGCACCCCTGTTCTGCAAGCAGATGCCCGTGCCTGGCACCACTAGCCCGCATCCGAAGCTGTGATAGAGGCTGCTAATGAAGGACACGGCATTGCCCTGGCCATCCACCACGGTCAGATAGACCGTGTCCCGGTGCTGCGGCCGGCCCGGCGCAGCCAGGCGGAGAGCTTTCTCAGGGTCGACGAGACTCCGTCGACGAGCGGCGTAGTCCTTGGATAGCAGCAGCGGCGCAGGCACATCGGACGTTGCTTGGTCTGCCACATACCGACCTGCGTCCACCATGGCCAGACGAACAGCCTCGATTGCCAGATGCCAGCGAGTCGGATCGAAGAAGTCCATCTTCCTTAGATCGTAGGCCTCCAGCACGTTGAGCGCCAGCAGCGCAGCCACTCCCTGGCCATTGGGTGGATGTTCCAGCACCTCAACACCGCGGTAGGTGGTAGCGATTGGATCTGTCCAGCTAGCGGTGTGAGCGGCCAGGTCGTCGACGGTGAGATACCCTCCTTTGGATTGCACGTGGTCGGCGATCTTCTGCGCCAGTGGGCCCAGATAGAAGGCCTCGCTACCCCCCTCAGCGACGGAGCGCAAGGTCTGCGCCAGATCGGGTGCCTGATGGAGCTCTCCCGCCTGGGGTGCGGGCAGGTAGACGCGGGCCGTCTCTGGCTCCTCGGCAATCTTTTCCTCGGCGTCGCGCCAGGCGGCGCTGATCCTCGGGGTGACTGGAAACCCCTCCTCCGCCGTAGCAATGGCCGGGGCCAGGCATTCACCGAGCGACATAGTGCAGAACCGCTGCGCCAGAGCCTCCCATCCGCTCACCGTCCCGGGCACAGTTACCGGAAGAGCGCCGGCGAAGGGTACTTCCAGTAAGCCCAGCCGTTGAGCCTCCTCCAAGGTGAAGGCCGCTGGTGCTCGACCGCTCCCATTGAGAGCGCTGACCCTGCCAGTGCTGGCGTCGTAGACCAGGGCGAAGCAGTCGCCGCCGATCCCGGTGGACATCGGCTCGACCACGTTGAGCATGGCCGCGGTAGTCACCGCGGCGTCCGCGGCGTTGCCACCCTCCATCAGGACGCGCAAGCCAGCCATGGCCGCGAGCGGCTGGCTGGTGGCCACCATGCCATGCCGTGCCAGGACGGGGGAACGCCTCGATGCAAAGTGATGCTCGTTCACAGATGCCTCCACCTCCCTATCCTATCAGCGTTTCTAGGCCGCTCGGCCCAGCTCCGTCGCCGTCTGTTCTATGCTCATTGTTGCAGGTCAATCGCTGGGTGAACAAGATATCGGAATATCTGGGGACGGTGAAGCTCGTCAAGTACCTGGCCAGCAAGAACGACAAGGGTGGCGGAAACGGAAATGGCCGCACGCGGGAAAACCGTCAGACAACCAAAGCGGACTGAAGCGTGGTGGCCGTGAGCTTGAGTGAGCATCTCGCCTGCGACACCGACACGGACCACAAACCTGGCCTTAGCCTACCTCTGCCCAGCAAGGCAGGGCAGTTCAAGCCCTCACCCAGGCTCCCACGAAACGGATTCTGAGTGATCAACAGCAGCCGGGTCCGCACCACACCGTTGCGGCGCCTGCATGGCGGTCAGAGCACGTATCCAGTGCGTTT
>JBAVWD010000217.1:0-1985 GCA_049697655.1 Anaerolineae bacterium
AATCAGTCCCCCCTCCCGTGCTCGTGGCAGGTCAATATGCCCTTTTTCACTCCTTTCGAAGAACGAACGCCCCCCTCCTTCCTCGGGCGCATACAAATCGATCAACGTATCGTTGTGTCCATCAAAGACCGGCAATTGACTCACAGCCTCCCTCCACACAGGCGCGCGCAGCGCCTCGCTGCTCACGCTCCAGTATCAGTCGTACCCAGTGTGCAGAACTCAGGCCTTCTCAGCTTCAGGTACGGTCTTGCCTCCCTGCTCTCTGCTATCAGGTCGAGATCGAGCTCTGCGTAGAGGACCTGCTCACTGTCATCGGCCTTGGCCACCAACTCCCCATTCGGATCGACCACGAGGGACTGCCCGCAGAACTCCATTTCCTGCTCGAGCCCTACGCGATTGCACAGGGCAATGAATACGCCGCTCTGAACGGCTGCTACTCTCGGCTCCCACTCGAAGAACTCCAGGGGCTCGCCCTTCACATTCGCCGTGGGGATCACTATGAGCTGGGCCCCCTTCAGGGCGCAGGAGCGTATACTCTCAGGGTAGTGTCTGTCAAAACAGATGACAACCCCGACTCGTCCCCTTGAAGTGTGATAGACCTGGAATCCCGAATCCGATGGCGTGTAGTAGTCCTGTTCGTAGAAGAAGGGCATCTGCACGATGTGGACCATCTTGGAGACTCCCACTTTCGTGCCGTTGGCCTCGATGACCGGAGAGGCATCGTACCTCTTTCCACCTTCATCCAGGTACAGGTTGGGAATGGCGACCAGGCCCAGCTCTCGGGAGGCCTGCTGCATCGCCCTCATCGCCGGGTGGTCGATCCCCATGGCGTACCTCGACGCATCGCCACCGGGGAACTGCGGGAAGAAAGGACTGAACTGAATCTCCGGGAAGCAGACGAGTTCCGCGCCCTTACTCGCCGCTTCCCTCATGCATGCGAGGGACTTGTCCAGGTTCGCCTCTATACTCTCTTCCATGCTCATCTGAACAAGCGCGATTCTCATCTCCTGCCCCCCTCGACCTGTGGTCCGTCCTTCCGCCAGCAGACGGCGCTTGGCGGGAGCGCCGCTCAGGGCCTCGCTGTGGGCTCCGTGCTCCGCCTTGCCCCAGATATGAAGGGCGGAGCTCTCAACAAGGAGCTCCGCTCGCATCAGAGGTCAAGTACCCCCGGCGCGGTTCCATATAGAGGGTAGCACATTTGAACCGCTTGTACTAGCCTTCTGACCCCTGCTGCTGGCGATTCGAGTCCTAGGGTGAAGCAGGTCACGGGAGCCCTCTGGTACATATCCGCGCTTCAACACACAACGAGTCACTCAATGTAGGAACTACCCCCGGGCTAGTACTTCCTACATATACTCTCGAACTGGTGTTTGTGTGAGCGTGGGTGTATGACAAATCGATTCTAGACACATCATCCTATCTCGTCAACCCTCCAACTGACGGCCGCGCCGCTTCATGAAGAGCAGCACGTCGGAGCCACTCGTCGCGAGTGCCGCGCACGACAGGGCCGGTTGGCGTTGGTTAAGGTTCGCGTGATACGAAGGACAACCCGATCCACCGCGGCCTCCCTGTTGGACTGCGAGATGATCTAGTAGGAAGGCCCACTGAGCTGTCAGGTTGCGGGAGTTGGACTCACTTCGCCTGGGTGAGTCCAGGCCCCCACCTGTGCGATCTTGGGCCAAGCACCAAAAATGGCCGCATAGTTCCGCGCCGTGTCTAGTTGTGATTCATGAGTCTAAGGAGTGCCGTCTTGTATGGAGCGGCTATCTGGCCGTCAGATTGTGGGCACTATCGTCGCAGCGATGTGTCACAGGCATTCAGTTGTCAAAGAAAAACAGCCGATCCTGTCTCTGTCCGCACGGACGGCCCCTTCCGCGCTAAGCTATCAGGTTGGGATCAGGCTGTCATCGTGGCGCCAGTTTCCCGACGCGGCCAATAGCGTAGCAGGCTCTGGAAGCGGTGGCAATAGCACAAACGTACCACCT
>JBAVWD010000218.1:0-1929 GCA_049697655.1 Anaerolineae bacterium
CCTCTCCGTTCTCTGTGCCCTCGTAGTGCTGGGCTTCACGGCCTGCTCCCCGCAAGACACATCGGGCGCTCGCCCCGAGCCGCCGCCCGCGCCTGACGTCACTGTATCTTCCGCTGGTACCCCCACCGACGCCATCGCCGGCCCATCCCCGGCGCCCACCATTGCGCCGTCGCCGACAGCGGCACCCTCGCCCACCACGTCCCCCGAGGAGGCCCGAGTGGAGGAGGTCCTGGCAAGCATGACCACGGAGCAGAAGGTGGGCCAACTCTTCGTGGTCTATTTCGACGGTACCAGCCTGTCACCGGACCTGGAGAGCATGATCACGGATTACCACATCGGTGGGATCATCATCTTCCCCCACAATCTAAACACCCTGACGGACCTCGCGGCCCTCATCTTCGATGCCCAGCAGGCAGCGGTGGCAAACGAGCCGCACGTTCCCCTCCTCGTGGCCGCTGACCAGGAGGGGTGGCCCATCTGGCGCCTCCCGCCGGGAGCCACCGTCTTTCCCAGCAATATGGCCCTGGGAGCGACCTATTCCACCGAGGACGCCCAGCTGATGGCTTCGGTCATGGCCACGGAGATGAAGGCGCTGGGCATCAACATGAATCTGGCGCCCGTCTTGGACGTCAACAGCAACCCGGCCAACCCCATCATCGGCATCCGATCCTTGGGATCCTCACCGGACCTGGTATCTCGTCTGGGTGTGGCCATGATAGAGACCTACCAGACCAACGGCATAGTGGCCACCGCCAAGCACTTCCCCGGCCACGGTGACACCAGCGTCGACTCCCATCTGGATTTACCGCTCATCGAACACGACCTGGCGCGGCTGGATGCAGTGGAGTTGCCTCCATTCCAGGCTGCAATCTCCGCTAGCGTGGACTGCATCATGACCGCGCACATCCAGGTACCTGCATTGGATCCCCAGCCGGGCCGACCGGCCACCCTCTCGCCCGAAATCCTCCAGGGCCTTCTGAGGCAGCAAATGGGCTTCCAGGGGCTCATCGCCACCGACTCTCTGGGCATGAAGGCGCTCACCAACCAGTACGACCTCTCTACCGCCACCGCCATGGCTTTCCAGGCTGGCGCAGACCTGCTCCTTTTCGGCCCCGACCCAGGCCATCCACCATGGGAGCAGCAGGCGGCCTACGAGAGGCTGCTGGGCCTGGTGAAGCAAGGCACCATCCCAGAAAGCCGCCTCGATGCCTCTGTGCGACGCATACTCCAGGTTAAGGCCAGGAGAGGCATTCTGGACTGGCGGCCAGAGGAGCTGGAGACCGATCTGGATACAGTAGGAAGCCCCGAGCATCAGGCCGCGGCCCGACAGGTGACCCTGGACTCCATCACCTTGGTAAGGGACGAGCGCAGCTTGTTGCCCCTCACCTCCGAGACGTCGATCCTGGTCATCTACCCCACAGGAGGGGCAGGACTCGGCCAGGCCATACTGGAGCATGCCCCGCAAGCAACGCTTCTCGAGGTGAGCGAGAGACCCACATCGGAGGACTTCGTCCAGGCCGCAGTCCTCGGCGAGGGCGTGGACCTGGTGGTCATCGGCACCCGCAATGTGCTGCAGTGGCCGGAACAGGCTCAGCTTGTGGAGGCTGTGCGGCGGGAGACGCCGGTGATTGCCGTGGCCCTCGACTCACCGTATGATCTCTTGAGCTACCCTGAGGTCTCCACCTATCTGGCTACCTACGGCCGCGCCCCTATCTCCATGGAGGTCCTGGCCCAGGTGCTCTTCGGGATGGAGGCCCCGAGGGGCCGGCTTCCGGTGGAGTTGCCCGGACTGTACCCGGCCGGACACCAGTCGGCCGAATAGCGGTACTTCCATCAGCCCCCTCGCCACGTGGGATGACTTGACCGGCCTGCCCACTCTTTGACTTTGACCTGTCTATGCCTTAGAATGCCTGGCGCGTGGAGAGGAAT
>JBAVWD010000219.1:0-3636 GCA_049697655.1 Anaerolineae bacterium
CGCCCGGCATACGGAGTAGCCGAGTCTAGAATAGCCTTCAGAACCGAGTTTGGCTCCCAGCAGCGGAGGAAGCCCACATCCAGTGCTCTCCGACAGTCTAGAAGACGTTGAGGGAGCTCCTCTCAGCTGCCTCCGTCAGGTCCTCCTGCCCCGGCAGGATGTATTTGATGGCGGTCTCCAGCCGCCTGTGCCCCATCAGTCTGGCCACCAGGGCCAGATCGCCAGTATCCCTGAGTAGCTGCTGGCCACAAGTCTGCCGCAGGGTGTAGGTCGATACGTCTTCCACTCCCGCCGCCCGGGCATAGCTGCCCACCAACCGCTGCACCGAGCGCACGGACAAGGGTTCGCCCTTCACACTCAGAAAGAGATGATCACTCCATGATTCCCCGCGCTCGCTTAGATAGGCCTTGATGGCCTTGCGCACCGAGCTGTTGAGAGGTATCTCTCGCCCTCCCGCAGGGCCCTCCCCCGTGATCCTGAGCAGACCGCTTTCATCCGACAACTCCAAGTCAGTCAGCCTCAACCTGGTCAACTCGCCGACCCGGATGCCGGTCTGTAGCATGATCTGGACGATAGCGTAGTCTCGACTGGCCAGCCGGGAACCTCCCCCTCTAACCGCCCCAACTAAGCTCTCCACCTCGGTGCAATCGAGACCACGCGGACCCTCCGACCTCGACTGGGGCACCAGCTTGATTCCTGAGGAAGGGTCTGCATCCACCAGCCCTCTCTCCAGAGCATACCGGAAGAACTTGCGAATGGCTTGCAGCCGTCTGTTCACAGTGGTGGGCGGATGGGCCCTGGCGATCAGGAGGTCTGATCGGTAGGCCTGGATCTCCTCGCCAGTCATGGTGACCAGCGGTCGACCGCCATTGAGCGCCGCCCATGAAGCCAGATGCTTCAGATCTGCCACATAGTTCTTGACAGTCAGCTCGGACAAACCGGATCGGGCCAAGTAGTCAGCGTATGATGCCAGTGTGTCCTGCAATCCCGAGTCACTCATCGTCAACTTGCCATCACGAAGCGCTTCTGTCTCCATCTGCAAGACCAGATGCGGCAGATAATGTACCCTTATACGTAATCATTGTAATCGGTGCCCTCTGATTTGTCAAGCCGCCAGCTGTGCCCAGCGAGGGTTCTTCCAAGTCGACTCCTGGGAGTCACGGACGCACGTAGATAGAAAAAAGGCCCACAGTGTGGCGTGGGCCTGAGACTCGAAGTCGGCTATCTGCTCGGCTTCAGACACTCCGCTAGCCCTCCCTGGTTTTCGGGGCACGGGTCCGCCGGACTGCCTGGAGCGTGTCTTTCCGTCATTCTCCCTTGAGCAACCGCGCCAGTTCCGCTGCCTCTTCTCCCTTGTGCATGTGGAAGGCGTACACCGCATTTCCGGGGGCATCCCCGGCCGGTGCCTCGAAGGTTACGGCGTGCCCCTCAGACATCTTGTTGATCCCGGCGACGTAGGGCAAGATGACGAGCCACAGCCCGTTCCTGGCCCAGCCGGCGCCGATCTTCACCCGCTTCACCGAGCTGAGGGGGAAGTGGTGCATAGGGTGCCCGGCTCCTATGGCCGCCAAGTTGGCCATTTCCCACAATCCGGCCGCTCCCATCACCCCCACGCACCAATGCGCTACCAGCAGCCCTGGCACAAGCAGCAAGTACCGCCAATCTCTGACCACCACGGTGACCAGCACGGCCGGAACAACCAGCGCCAAGACCAAGAGTTGAGCGACCATCCACAGGCGATAAGGAAGCACCCCAACCCGCGGACCGGTGACCAAGACTGCATCACCCTCCACGGTGATCCTGGTCCAGCTCCCGAAGCGCGAACTCGTCCGGCAGCCGTATCCCTCAAAACTCGTCTGTCGCTGCATCGCAGCCTGCTACACCCCGTCCCGGTACCTAGTCAGTGCGTCCTCCAGGACCGCCTCCGCCAGCACGGAGCAATGGAGCTTACCCTCAGGCAGGCCGCCCAGGGCCTCTGACACGTCTTGGTTGCGCACAGCCAACGCCTCGTCGATGGACTTGCCAATAATCAGCTCGGTAAGCACACTGGCGGCGGCGATGGCGGTGGGGCATCCGAAGACCTTGACCTTGGCATCCACAATCCGCTCTTCCTCTATCCGGAGATAAAGACGGACCGTGTCTCCATCTGCAGGATTCCCTGCATTGCCTATACAACTGGCATCATCGATCGAGCCGACGTTGCGCGGGTTCTGGAAATGATCCATCACCTTCTCGTTATGCATATCGCCTCATCCTTTGCCGAATCGAAGCTCTGCGCGAAACTCAACGCGCCTACAACTTCATGGGCAGCTGACCAGTGATCAACCGACTGACCTCATCCACTACGGATTTGGCGAACTCGAGGGCCTGCTCCGCTTCCTGTCTGGAGACCAATCCCACCGTCTCATAGATCAGCCGATTCCGCTTCCGACGCATCTGGTCGAAGAGGGCGGACTCCCTCGCGTAATCCTCTCCCAGGATCGACTTGACGAAACGAACCACTGTCCTGTGCTGATCCGCTCCCCTTGGCCGGTATCCTTGGCTTAACATCAGGGCGCGGGCCGCCTGGAGAGCGGCATTGTATGACATGTTGAAGGACCAGTCCAGGTCTTGAGGGAGATTGCGCTCGGCGGCCACTAAGTCCCTCCGGGCCACAAGAAGTAGGGATTGGATGGTCCTAGGCTTGGCCTCGTAGGGCTTGATCTTACGCAACCGCTCCAGTTCGTCCAGACCCATCTTCAGACCCGATCAGAGTGATTCTGGGACCCGATTGGACATTGGTGAGAAACGGGTCCCCTTCCCCCAGCCTGTCGTCGAGTTCCTCCCTCTCATAAGCGATGTAGTTCACCTCGCGCCCAATCAAGTCCTCGATCCCGGAAACGGCCTCAGCCAGACGCAGGAGGTCAACTTTGCCAATGATCATCAGGTCCACGTCCGAAAACCCCTCCTCGTCTCCCTCGGCAACCGACCCGTAGATGAAAGCCTCCTCGACAGTGCCCAGTTGAGACAAGGCCTCCCTCAGCGTGTTTCCCAATCCGGAAGTCTTCAGGATGATGCCCTTGAGTTCGGGGTAGATGGGAAACTCCCTGTTGACCCAGTAGTACCTGAGGTTCGCCTCGCGCTCTGCCTGGAGGAGCCCAATGCCCTCGAGGCGGCGCAACTCGCGCTGGATGGCATACGGAGACTCCCCTAGGAGACGCTCCAGTTGTCGGGTGTAGAAGCGCGTCAGAGGATTCGTCATGAAGATAGTCAACAGCTTCACGCGTACGCGCGAAGAGAACAACCGCTCAAGCATACCCTTGCTCCGTGTAACAGAAAGTTGTACAACTGTACAAACTCGTTGTACATTATAGCGTGCCTCAGGCTCCCATGCAAGGTGCCTGGGAAGTCTCACTCCCATGGTGGGCCTGGCTTGACGCTCCACGCAAACACACCAGAGTCACCTCCGGCCGGCAGTTGAACCGCACCGCTGGCGGTATGAGCCCAATCCCCCGATTCACGTAGACCATAGTACTGGGCCCTTGCACAAGCCCGTGGGCATACTTGTCGCCAAAGAAGGAGGGTACCACGGGAGCGCCTAGAAGCGGCAAGCGCACCTGCCCGCCGTGGGTGTGTCCACAGAGGGCCAGATCGATG
>JBAVWD010000220.1:0-7580 GCA_049697655.1 Anaerolineae bacterium
CACGTCCTCTCGATCAAGGCGCCTTCTGACCTCCTCCGCCACGATGATTCCCACCGCGTCGTCGGTTAGGATGGGGTTACCCAGGCCTAGAACGAGTATCTTCAACTGTGTATGCCCGCCGCGCGCCAGAGAGTGAAGCACGCCGTCACCTATAGTGACGGCGTGGCAGAACAACGTCAGATGTCAAAACGCGGGTTGAGAACCAACCTAATCGAGGCCCTGGCTCAGTCGCTCCACCAACTGACCGGCGCTATCCAGGATACTGACCTCCAGAGGCAAAGACCCTGGCAGGGCATGGGTGGCACAGCTCATGCAGGGATCATACGCCCGGAAGGCCATCTCCACCATGTTCAGCAGCCCTTCGCTGATCACCTCACCCTTCTTGATCAACCCCTGTGCTGCTTGCCTGATGGAAGTGGAGATGGGGGCGATGTTGTTGGTGGTGCCCACAATGAGATTACACTTGACCACGAGACCCCGCTCATCTGTGACGTAGTGATGGGTCAGCGTTCCGCGGGGTGCCTCCACGATGCCCACCCCCTCAGTCGGGGTCTCGGTGGGGATGGCGCGCACGTTTCGATCGGTGATCTCAGCATCCGTTGCCAGCTCTAGCAACCTCTCGGCAGCATAGAGAAGCTCGATAATCCGGGCCCAGTGGGTGGCCAGGGTTTGATGGACAGGCTTCCCGCCCAGCGTCTCGTACATGCGTTCGTATTCGGCCTGGGCCAGCGGGGTAGCCATGCCATCCGCCACGTTGAGACGCGACAAGGGAGTGGCCTGGTACACCCCGCTGTCCTTGCCCCCTACAAAGCCCTTCCAGCCGACCTTCTTCAGATACGGGATCTTGACGTAGGTCCAGGGCTCCACCCGCTCCGCCACGTTGTCCAGGTACTCGGCGGGAGCGTATTTGACCAACTCTGCCCCTTCGGGATCCACGACCCTCACCAGACCGTCGTAGAAGTTCACCTTGTTGTGGTCATCCACCAGGCCCATGTAGTAGGTGGGCAGGGTAAACGGATCGCTGAGGATCAGGTCTACGTACTGCTTGTTGCCCAGGACAAGGTCGTTGAAGAGCTGAATGGTAAACTGGGCAAAATCGAGCAGCCAGCGAGCGCTCTCCTCCACCCCGACTCGCTCCTCCTCAGTCATAGGCTTGCTCATACCGCCGGGAATAGCGCAGATGGGATGTACCGGCCTGCCGCCCAGCATCTTGATGATGTCCAGCGCCCGCCCCCGCGCCTCGATCACCTTACTTCCGACCTCCACCCCTACTTTGCTGATGACGCCCAGGATGTTGCGCACGGCAGGGTCGGCATCTGGTCCCATCACGAAATCGGGCCCGCCCAGGATGTAGAAGTGAGTGGCATGATCGCCGACGTAGAAGGCGCTATAGAACAACTCCCTCAACTTCTTGCCCGCTGAAGGGGGTTCCACATGGTACACGGCATCACACGCCTTGGCGGAGGCCATGAGATGGGCCTCAGGGCAGACCCCGCAGATCCGGGCCGTGATACGCGGCAACTCCTCCACTGGTCGGCCCTGACAGAACTTCTCGAAGCCTCGCAACTCAGGGATCAGCAGGTAGGCATTAGCCACCTCGCCCTCGTCGTCCAGAAAGATGTCGATCCTCCCATGTCCCTCCAGGCGGGTGATGGGGTCTATGCTAATCTTCTTCATGGGCTAGCTCCCTCTGTAGACACAAGCATCCGACATGGTTCATCTGCCCCTGATCTCAAGGCCGCACTAGTGCAGCTTCTTCCGGCGCAGAAGCGAAGCGGCCAAGCCGAAGCGATAGAAGGTGCCGATAGGATCTGCTATCTGCGAGACGATCCGTGCCGCCTCCTCTTCCGTGCTGGCATCCACCACCGAGGCCACAGCGCTGAGCAACTTGGCTCCTTGGTCCACCACGCCTGGCGGTGGACCATAGCAGCCCCGGCAGGGCAGGTTCGCCGTGGGGCACAAAGCTCCACAGCCGCTGCGGGTGGCCGGGCCAGCACAGACGATGCCTTGCTCCAGGAGACACTTCTTCTCATCGGGGATGATCTCGTGGATGCGGAAGAACTGTTTGACCTTCTTCTCTTCCTTGACGTGCTGGCACTCGTCGCACACCGTCTTCTCGCCTGCCCCGATGACGCTGCCTGGAGGTGGCAGTTCCCCCGTCAAAAAGGCCTCAAAGACCGCCCAGGTTTGATGGGCCTCGGGGGGGCATCCGGGCACGAAGTAATCCACCGCTACCGTCTGGCCCAGAGTCCTCACGGTGTCGTAGAAAGTGGGCAGTTCCACCTCCCCCTCAGCCAGCTCGTATCTGGTCACTGGTACCAGGTCCTCGGGGTTCGCGATCGATGGGTTTTCTCCGTATACTACTTGGAAGATGCCCTCGCGGTCGCTCAGGTTGGCCAGGCCAGGGATACACCCTTCGTGAGCGCAGGAGCCGTAGGCCACCAGCGTCTTCGACTTGGCTCTCAGCACACTGGCCATGTGCTCATTCTCCGCGTTGCGGATGGCACCATTGAAAAAGCAGACGTCAATGCTGCCATCTTCCATCGCTTCCACGTCCTTGTACTTGACGTCCATGGCCACCGGCCAGAAGACGATGTCCACGGCCTGCGCCAGGTCGAGGATCTTCTCCCGGATTTCCAGTACGGCAATCTCGCACCCGCCACAGGAAGCGGCCCAATAGAAAGCTACTCGTGGTTTCCCAGCCATTGCCTCCTACGCCTCCTCGCTCTCCATCTCCTTGAGATAGCCCTTCCAGTTCAGCGGCCCTAGCTCTTTGACCCTACTGGTGAACTCCCTGGTCAGTTGGGCCCACTTAGGAGCCTCCGCGGCTGAGATCCAGCCCCAATGGAAACGTTCCTTCTCGATGCCGTAGTCCTGGAGAAGCCGCTCCAAAAGTGGCATACGTCGAAATGCTTTGTAGTTGCCTTCGCCGTAGTGGCAGTCCCCAGGGGGATGACAGCCAGAGACGATGACACCATCAGCGCCCTCGAGAAAAGCCTTGAGCACAAAAGAGGGATCGATGCGCCCTGTACACATCACACGAATCACGTCCACATTGAGGGGCTGCTGCATGCGGGATATCCCAGCCGCATCAGCCGCCGCATACGTGCACCAATTGCACAAGAAGGCAATGATGCGTGGTTCGAACCCGTTCTCTGCCATTTGCTCAAACCTCCACCACACTCATAGAGCAGGAGGCCTGCTGCTGTCTTGCGCAATGCGCTCTCGTTCTGGGCGAGTTCTCAGACGGCGACCGAGCCCAGAAACAGAACTCTAGCCTTTGACCTCTGCCACCTCATGCTCGGACCCGTGCAGCAAACCCACAATCTCGGCATAGATCTGCCCATCCGTGAAGTGCCGGGCCTTGATCGCGGCGGCCGGGCACGCAGCCACGCACGTGCCGCACCCCTTGCAGAGGGCCTCGTTGATCCGTGCCGTGCCGGTGCCATCCTGACTGATGAAGCTGATGGCGCTGTAGGGGCACAGGTTGATGCAGACGCGGCAACCGGAACAGAGCTGCTCATCCACGACCGCCACGGTGGGAGAGATGGTTACCTCCCCTCGTGACAGCAGAGACAGGCACTGACCAGCCGCAGCACCGGCATGCGCCACGGTGTCCGGGACATCGCGGGGAGCCTGGCACGCCCCCGCCAGGAAGACGCCGTCGGTGTTGGTTTCCACCGGACGTAGCTTGGGGTGGGCCTCGAGGAAGAAGCCGTCCTCGCTGCGCCCGATCCCAAAGGTGGAGGCTACCTGGCCCGAGTCACTCTGGGGCACCATCGCCGAGTCCAAGACCACCATGTCAACCTTAGCCGACACGGGCTTGCCCAGGATGGTGTCCTCCGCCAGGACCATTAGCTGGCCGTCCTCCAGGACCGTGACCTCCGCGGCACGGCCACGGACGAAGTACACTTCCTCTTCCTGCACTCGCGTGTAAAACTCCTCGTATCCCTTGCCCGAAGCCCGGATGTCCATGTAAAACTCGTAGACTTCGGCGTTGGTCTTGTCCCGCACCAGATGAGCGTGTTTCAGAGCGTACATGCAGCAGACTCGCGAGCAGTATACGTTGGAGTATTCGTCCCTGGCGCCCACACAGTGGATGATGGCCACCCTCTTGGGCGCCACTCCCTTGGACGTGAGGATCTCACCCCCCGTAGGCCCAGTGGCACTGGACATACGCTCGAACTGTAGGCCGTCAATGATGTCCGGCGAGAGGGAACGGTTGTATTGAGGCAACTCCTCGGCCTGGAACTGAGCGAAGCCGGTGGCCATGATCACAGCCCCCACTTCCAGCTCCACGATTTCGTCCTGCTGCTCAAAATCGATGGCGCCTGCCGGGCATAGCTTCTCGCAAGCCCTGCACTTCTGCTTTAGGAAGTAGGTGCAGCGTGCGGTGTCTATGACCGGCACCCGAGGTATGGCCTGAGGAAACGGGACGTAGATAGCCGAGCGTGTGCCCAGGGCCTGGTCAAACTCCGATGGGATGCTCTTCTGGGGGCACTTTTCCTGACACAGCCCGCATCCGGTACAGAGCTCCGCATTCACGTGCCGTGCCTTCTTGCGCACCTTTACCTGGAACCTGCCGATGTATCCAGAGACCTCTTCAACTTCGCTGTAGGTGAGGAGTTCGATGTTGGGATGCCGACCGGCATCCATCATCTTGGGCCCCAGAATTCAAGTGCTACAGTCCAGGGTTGGGAAAGTCTTGTCCAGCTGGGCCATGTGCCCGCCGATGGTGGGTTCTCGTTCCACCAGATAGACTTTGTATCCCCCGTCGGCTATAGTCAGCGCCGCTTGAATGCCGGCTATACCCGCTCCCACCACCATCGCTGCCGGTGTCACCTGCTCGGTCCTGGACTCCAGGGGTTCGTGGAGGGCAACACGGGCCACTGCGGCGCGTACCAGGCGTTTGGCCTTTTCTGTGGCAGCTCTGTCATCCTTGGAGATCCAGGAGGCGTGCTCACGGATGTTGGTCATCTGTAGACAGTATGGATTCAGCCCGGCCTCAGCGACTGCGTGCTGGAAGGTGAGTTCGTGCATGCGCGGCGTACACGACGCAACCACCACACGGTTGATTCCCAACTCCTGGATGTCCTTCTTGATCATCTCCTGGCCCGGCTCGGAGCATACATACTTGTATTCGCGGGCCACGGTAACCAAGGGCAGCTGGCTGGCAAAGCTGACCACATCGGGTACATCGACAACAGCACCGATATTGATGCCGCAGTCGCACACATAGACGCCGATCTTGGGTGTCTGGTCGCTCATCACCCTATGACTTCTCCTTTCTCCATCGCCTGCCAGACGAGCTCGGTTACGTCCAGCACCCGGATCCTGGTCCTGGTCTTGCGCGCGGCCTGGAGTAGGGTGCGTTTGCACTGCTGGCAGGCTGAGATGATGGCTGTGGCGCCGGTGGCTATGGCTTGCTGCATCCGCCGCTCGGCGATGTCTTCCGTCACGTCTGCTTCCCACATCGCCACGTCGCCACCCCCACCACAGCAAAGGGCGTTTTCCCGATGGTTGCGCATCTCTTTGAAGGTGATCCCGGGCACACTATTGATGATGAAGCGCGGATCATCATACACCCCACCCTTGCGACCCAAGTCACAGGGATCGTGGTAGGTCACGACCCAGTCCAACTCGTTGAGCTTGATTTGGCCTTCCCGGATGAGTCTGGCCAGCAGCTCGCTAGCATGCAACACCTCAAAGCCCAGGCCGTCGCTGGCATACTGGGGATAGATGTGATTCCAGGTGTGGTAACAGGAGGGACAGGTGGTCACTAGGTACTTGGGCTCCAGATTCCTCGCCCGGTCAATGTTGTGCTGGGCCAAGTCGGCGACATCCTCTTCCAGACCAGCACCGTAGAGTGGGTAGCCACAGCACCACTCGTCCCCGGCCAGGTTGGTGTAGGTTACTCCCGCTTGCTCCAGAATCTGGACGAGGGACTGGGGGATACTGTAGGCCATGGGGTACATGGCGCCGACACAACCGGCGAAGAGGAGGACGTCAGCTCGGCCTCGCCTCACGTCTCTCAACTGTTCAGGGACCGGCTCCAAGTTTTCACTCCAGATCAGACGCCCTGCGTTGTCCTCGTGCAGAATGTTGTGAGTCGTCTGCACGGACTCCTTCAACTGTGGCAGCATGGCAGGCAACTCCAGCCCTTCCGCGATGGCCCACCGGCGCAGGTTCAACATCGTGTCGCTGGTGATGATGCCGCGGGGACAGCGCACGGTGCAGGCGTAGCACTGGGTGCATAGCCAGAAGGTGCGGCAGTTCACCAGTTCATCTCTCATGCCCATGCGCATCAAGCGCCAAAGCTCTCGCGGGGCATAGTCCATCAAATGGCCGGACGGGCAGGAGACACTACAACTGCCACACTGGATGCAGGTCAGCATCTTGCGCCAGTCCGGATCGATCTGCTTGATGAGCTCACGATCCATCTCATCCAGAGCTAGAACTCTCTGCTCGGCCATACTCCAACACTCCTCATCTAGACAGCGACGATGCACCGTCAGCTACGGCACTCCCCCGCTTCTGAGGGGAGCCCCGAGACTCAGGTCGGCACTAGAACGCTTCTTCGGAGGCAGGGCTCACGAAGCGCTCCAAGGTCTTCAGCAGCACATCCCGCTGCACCGGTTTCGAGAGCCAGCCGTCAATGGGGATATGCTCGTATTCAGGGAACTCGGCAGCCTCAGGGCTGGTGGCGATGGACGAAACCATGATGATCGGCACATCCTCCAGAGCAGGGTCGCCCTTGATCTCGCGGGC
Organism: Anaerolineae bacterium; assembly: GCA_049697655.1. Lineage (GTDB taxonomy): Bacteria > Chloroflexota > Anaerolineae > UBA7937 > B3-Chlor > JAUVXJ01. The sequence continues at coordinate 6,769 of JBAVWD010000220.1, forward strand.
GACGTCAACACCCTCTAGAGTAGTGGCCATCATTACGTCCAATAGGATCACGTCTGGCATCTCGGCCCGTCGCACCATCTCCAACGCCTGGTTGCCGTTCTCAGCGATGGAGACTTCGTATCCCTCACCCTCCAGCATTCTGCGCATGATCACTTGGAAATCGACATCATCATCTACTACCAGTATTCTGGCCATTTGTCCCTCCCCGCCTTCAGACCAGCAGCCCAGACAACCTGTTGCCGCCTGGATATGGCTACGCTCTGCCACCCATGATTATACATCATAAGGTCAAGATTCCCTACAGACCTGGTTCAGGGGACTGGCCGGTGCGAGTACAACCTCCCTTCAGGCCAGTAAGAGCGTCGACGACCCACGGCGGTGTGTGCAGGCGTGGCCCACGGTAGCATTCGGGACGGTGCTCCAGCGAAACTCTCACCCTGCGGAAGGGGTTTGGAGGACGAAGCGACGCAACCACGCTTGGAGGCACAGTACCCCCTCTGTTGTTTCTGACAGCACCGGAACAAGGGAAGACTTGCCTGACGGTCGGCATGCTCACGGAGGGCTCACTCGGAACGCCCTCAAGGCCTTCCTGGCTGCGCGTGCCCGTACCACCAAGGCCCCAATACCACTAGAATGTGACTCTGCGCGCCGCAACCAGACCGCGACGCGCCGGCCTGCCCCCAGGAGCCGTCCTGGATCATGCCCGACGGGTCAACCTAGTGACCTCTCCCGCAGGTCGTAGCCTGCGGGAGGCCTTCTTGACGATTTTCCGGTAGCCCAGCTCATCCGGTGAGGTCAGAGCAGGCTATTGC
>JBAVWD010000221.1:0-4428 GCA_049697655.1 Anaerolineae bacterium
ACCTTAGCCATGGCCATCATTGCACCTTGGCACTCTTCTTCTGCGGCAACGTGCCGCACGGCGCACGCCCTTCCTGCGACTTGCCGCCCCTGGCTATGCTAGCAAGGCCAGACCAGGACCGTAGGCCATCAGAGTCAAGAAGGCGTCTGTGAGGACGAAGAGCAGAGTGATAGCCAGTAGATTGCTTGTCCCGGTGCGAGCCAAAGCGAGAGTCGCTCCCAGGGTCGCCAGACCCAGTATGACCACAGGCGCAAGAACACGCAGAAGAGCAAACAGCGCCATGGGTACAAAGGGCACCGACGCGGACAACGGCACATAATCCATCAATCCAGGGCTGAAGTATAGCTTGCTCGCCTGGTAGATGACGACAGCGAAAACCAGCGCCGCGTACCACCTGGCACCCCTCGTGCCCTGCCCACCGATGAAGCGACCCGCAATGAAGGCCCAGATGATGGGCGGCAATACCCACGATACCGCCAGGGGAATGGCAGCCACGCCGGCCACCGTGCTGAACACCGTGTTCAGGCCCGCCGATAGCAGGTCGTCTCTGGTCAGGCCGTCCACACGTTCCCGGACGGTCGGAGCGGTGGTGGCATAATACACGGCGCTCGGCCCTGGCTCCAGCCCATCCACCCAACTCAAATGCAGGTCCCCCTCGTCATCGGCCACCAGACTGGACAATCGAGACCAGTGAGTGGTGTTTCCGGCCACCTGGTACCCCAGGAGTCCGCCATCGCCGAAGATGAGGTTGACAATCTGGTGTTCGAGAGAGACTCCCCGCATCATGCTCATCCCGCAGGTCACTATAGCCTCATTGTGGCCGCGCAAGGCAAAGGCAGACGTGACACGCTCGCTGCCGAGCTCCGCCTCCCCTGTCGATGGCACCAGATACTCGTACTTGAACGACGAGTCGTGGGCTTCGTAGGAGGGGTTCTCGTCCATGGGCAGGTAGAAGGATCTCGCCGATGCGGACGACGGTGAGGCCAGCGGGAAACTGCCATACCAGCCTTCTGAGATAGCCCGCGCCGACATGCCCCCGCGGTACTCCACGGTCCACACCAGATAGGCGTAGTCCGCATCGAAAGCAACTACGGGACCCGCGCGGAAGAACCGACTGCCCGTCGGCAGATCCAGCAGCTCCGGTCCAGACAGAGTGCCAGGCACCGTGCCCTCCATTGCCTCGTAGTGCAACTCCGCCGTCTCGTCATTGGCACCGGGCTCTTCCCAGAATACATGGAGCACCTCATTTGGGCCCATCGCTGCCACAGGACCGGACACGCCTCGCGCCACCATTCGCGGAGGTTGGTCAGCCTGCCCCTGCGGGCCAAGCCTCAAGTAGTACAGGTCCCGCTCGGCACCGGCCCCCTCCGTCCAGAAAACGTGGATTGGCCCGGACGAGTCCGCTGCCACAGCGTATTCGAAACACTGATGTGTTTCCGACGACAGCATGGAGGGCGCAGCGCTCAGTTGACCAGCGTCAGTGAGGGTGAGATGGAACAGGCCGGATGGCGCGCCCTCCTCAGGGGAGGCCAGGAGAAAGACGTGCATCAGGCCGTCGCTCCCCGACAGGAATTGCACCCTCCGGGGTTCATAGAGCGGCAGGTTCAGGTCATGCTGCTCCTCCACCAGCCCCTGCTGATCGAGCCGGAGATAGCGAAGGTCGTACTTGCGCGTTTCGGGATGCAGCGCCCAAATGAGGTGCACCCGGCCTTGGTCGTCAACCGCCAAGGGTGCCCCGCTGTCCGCACCGTAGAACTCGCTGCCTACGGGCAGCGCACGACTCCAGTCAGGCGCCGCCTTCTGACCAAGGCTGGTGCCAACCTCGACCGGACCAATCAGAGCGCAGACCAGGAGAGGACCCAAGCTGAGCAGCGCCAGTATGACCCATGGAAGTAGCCCCCTCAAGATGGGGCGCACTTCGCCGACTACACCTTTCGCCGAGCTATGAACAGGTGCCTTCTTGCCCACGTTCGTGCTTCCAGCCCCACCATTCCTAGACTACCGTCGCCATCGCAGAGCCGACAGCGCCAGTTCCGGCATTCTCCCCACCACCCTGCGCAAGAGCATGGGTCGCAGTGTCCCCCAGGCCCGTTCTGCGGCCATCTCCTCCTCTCTGGTTACCGTGCGAGGGCCAAACCGATCGCGCACAAAGACCGTGGCAATCTGCTGCACATAGGGGGTCGCCTGTGGTATCCTCTGTGCCACCAGTGCTGCGTACTCGTAAGGGGTCTGGTGTGCCGCGCCCTTCGCGCCCGCCAGGCGGGTGTAGTCGCACATCCGTCGGTAGATCCGACCCACCCTGGAAACGTCCTCCGCCCTCCTCCTCTTCAACTGCCGCCAGGCGACTGCACCTGCGCCAACACTAGCTGCCAAAACTGCGATGGCTGCCAGGGGCCACGCAGACCTGCCGCCGATTATCGTCGGCCCGAGGACTCCAGGCAAACCCATCTCCTCATCTGCCAACCTGTCCAGGTCACGATCCAAACGCGACTCCACCTCCCCGCCCGGCGTCTCCAGCCGCTCGTCGTCGCCGCTTTCCGCGCGAACTATCGGTGGCTCGCTGGCCGTGGGCTCGAACTCCACCCAACCATAGCGAGGGAAGTAGACCTCCACCCAGGCGTGGCTGTCTCGCTCGCGCACCACCCACCGCTCGGCCTGTTCGTCTGGTTCTCCCCCCGCATACCCTACCGCCAGGCGCGCGGGGATGCCCACCGCCCGAGCCAACACCACCATGGCCGAGGCATAGTAGTTGCAGTAACCCTCGCGGCTCTCGAACAGCAGATAGTCTATGGCATCTCGGTCCTGGGGAGGAGCCTGGATATCCTCTCGGTACCTTATCGTGCGTCGGAGATGGTCTTGGATGGCAACGGCTCGGTCATAAGGATTCCCGTGCGTGGAGACGATCTCCTGGCCAAGAATCTTGACCCGTCCGGTGACGCTAGCCGGAAGCTGCAGATAGCGCCTGGTAACCCACTCGGGATAGGCGCTCCCAGCTTGCCTGAGACTCTCCACATCGGCGATGGACATCGACGAGAAGACTCCGTAAGGCCTGCCAACGTTGACCGCTACACGAGTCTTGATCAGCGACACCGACGCCGGCGTGGACCACGGATCACGTCCCTCGCCACCGGCGCCGTCGACAAAGTCAAAGCTGACCTCGACGGGTACGTCAACACTCACGGGCTGCCCTGCGTAGAACACCTGGCTCACCCCCGACCGGCTGGGCACCATAGTCTGCTCAACGATTTGGCGCATCTCGTACTGCGCGTCGGTGGGGAGATCGCGGTTGGCCGGGACGACAGCGCTCAGGGAGTCGGTGATCCCCCAAGAAGTGCCGTCGTATAGGTCGTAGGTAGCACCTCGCCAGTACCGACTCCCCTGGATCTCCACCCACATCACGACATCGTCGCCCAGGTCAATGGGGCCACCAAGGGCCAGGTGCTGACCGAAGGGGACGTTCTCATAGCCTCTGTTGTATCCAAGAACGCCGGAGAAGAGCCGGTTCCACTCGTCTCCCACCGTACGCCAGGGACCCTCGAAGCGTCCCCAAAGGTCAGACAACGCCGAGCTCGACGACAGCAGAGGAACGATCCAGACCGCCACCAGGATCGCCAGCACAAAGACCCCTCCGTCGCGCAAGAAAGTCAGGGAGATATCGCGGTCGTAACGCGCCTGGTGCCGCGTCCAGGACTGTTCTTGAGTGTAGACGTACAACCGGATGGCCAGCAGCAGAGCACAGAGAACGTATAGCGCGAAGAAAGGAGCTACTTCCGGTCGGCTGCCATAGGCTACCAGCAACATGGCAGCTCCGCTGAGCACCAGCGCCTGCCATACCTTATGGGCTCCGAACACCATCCAGGCGCTCGTATACCCAATCCACCACCCCAGTAGAGTCACCAACAGCACAAAGGTCACGGCGTCGGTGCTGGATTTCCCGGATAGTGCTACTCCCAGCCAGGCGTCAAAGTGATATGCCACCATGCTGACGCCGTCTCTCCAACCAAGTGCCGGGCCCGCGAATTTGCCCACGACGGCCAGTACTAGCAGTGCGCCGACTACCGAGCTCACCAGGTGCCCCAGCAACCTCGGCCAACGGAGCCTGGTCATGAGGAACCCGAACGCGAGCCCGCCCAGGGCCGTCCACTCCACAACGTACAGGCCATGCACCCAGTCTGCAAGTTCTATGCTCCAGGCGATGCTCAGCATCATCAGCATGAGCAGAAAGAACGACAGCTTGCCCTCTTCGGTCCGCAACCTGCTCACTCTAGGCTGACTCCTGTGTACAGGAAGGGATGGAATAGGAAGTACAGGCAGGACGTCCACCGACCACGCGCCTTTGCCGAGGCTCCTGCCGAGTGGGTTTGCCCTTGTGATCACCGCACAGCTGCGGGGGCGCCTTCACCGCGGCAGGGCATAGCAGCATTGCTC
>JBAVWD010000222.1:0-5317 GCA_049697655.1 Anaerolineae bacterium
ACTCCGCGATGACAGGGCCGTTGGCGGAGGGCCGGACATTGTTGTCGCCTGCGGAGCACCGGGGGTGTTCGTCTTGGTCCGGGTACGGCCGCTGCGAGGCCGTAGGACAAGCTTCAAGTTTGTCCTACGGCGCCACGTCACTCCATTCGTACCCTTTTTGGCAGTTGTCGAGTTTTTCAAGCTAGTGGCCGGTAAAACGGGGTTATCGAGGGGTCCGGTTGGATTGATGTGGCCAGAGCCGGTGGCCTATAATAGCGACACAATACCTGTCACAGGAGGAGTGCAGTATGGAGACAATGGAAGCCATCCGCAAGAGGAAAAGCCTGAAGAACTGCCTCTGCGGGCGGGAAATTGAGCGGGAGAAGCTTGAGCAGATCCTGGAAGCGGGCGGGCTGGCCCCCTCGGCGAGGAACGGGCAGCCGTGGCGCTTTGTGGTGGTACAGGGTAAGGAGAATGTGGAGAGAGTGGCTGCGAAGGCCTTTGTCGGGTTCGCCAAGGGCAATCTCTTGGTCAAGGAAGCCAACGTTCTCATTCTTGCCTTCGCCAATCATGAGGAGAACCTCATGCCGGACGGGGCGTTTTTCTATCCTACCGACGTGGGGCTGGCCTTTCAGAACCTGCTCCTGGCGGCCACCGACATGGGGCTGGTGACTCACCCCATGGCCGCCGTGAACCAGGCGGAGCTCAAGAAGGTGCTGGGGGTTCCCGAGGGGGAGAGGTTCATCCTCGCCACCCCGCTGTCCTACCCGGCCCAGGGCTCCTATGATGAGGCGGCCAAGGAGAAGGCCGGTCCGACCGGCCGGAAGAGCCTTTCGGAGATAGCCTACATCAACGAATGGGGCAAACCGTTCTAATCCCCATTTGTTGGACGCAACAGGAAAAGGGGCCGGATTTTGTCCGGCCCCTTTCTCTTCTCGGCTTTTCCCGCCGGCGGGGGGCTAGTATGAATACGTCATGCTGGGGAACTCCGGCAGGTTGGTGGGAATATCGTCGCTGGCTCTGGGCACGCCAGAGAGCGCTGGAGCTGTCCAATCAGGGCACTGACGCTGGAAGTTGCAGGGGATTTAGGGCATAATGAAGGGGTGCGAGGATTCCCTGGCCCCGCCGAAGCGAGGCTGGGATGGAAGACCTGCGGGATTCACCGCTGGGAGGTGAGCATGGGCATGTTCCTGAAGATGGCGTGGCGGAACTTGTGGCGCAACTGGCGTCGCACCGTCATCGCCGTGATCGCCATCAGCCTGGGCTTGGCGATGCTGTTGTTCTTTGATGGCATCATGGGCGGGTCGACCCAAGCCATGTACGGCAACCTGGTGAAGCTCCAGGGCGGCAACATAAAGATCCACGCGCCTGGGTACCGGGAAAAGGCCAGCAGGATGCCGCTGCTGCCGCTGGCCGACGCCGAGGCGGTAGTGCAGGCAGCGCTGGGCCAGCCCGATGTCGTAGCAGCCTCTCGCCGCATCGTCACCGGCGGCATGGTGGGTAGCCGTGCTGGCACCTTCCCCTTGACCATTTACGGCATCGAGCCGGAGTTGGAAGCCCCTGTCGGACTGATGGCAGGCAAGATCAGTGCGGGCCGGTATCTCGCTGCCGAGGACGAGGACCAGGTGCTCATTGGCCAGGGGCTGGCGAAGCAGCTGGAGGTGGGCGTGGGCGACAGGGTCACCCTGAGAGGACGCGCCACCCACGAACAGATGCGCAGCCGCACCATGACCGTGGTGGGTATTTACGATCTGGGCTTTGCGGAAATGGAGAAGGGCATGGTCTACATCTCCCTGGCCGAGGCGCAGGCGCTCTTCGACCTGCGCGGCTTGGCTACCGAGGTGGTGGTCTCCATGCCCACTGTGGGCAAAGAGCAGCCGGTGCTCAACGCCTTGCGAGCTGCCCTGCCCGGCTACGAAGTCGATTCCTGGATCACGGCCGAAGCCGAGATCCGGCAGCTGATCGGTACGAAGGACCAAATCATGGGGCTTTTCGGGTTGGTGGTGCTGATGGTGGCCGGGGTCGGTATCCTCAACCTGATGCTGATGGCGGTCTTCGAGCGCACCCGCGAGATCGGCGTTCTGGGTGCGCTGGGCCTGAAGCGTGGGGAGACCATGCTCCTGTTCCTGCTGGAGGGGCTGCTCATCGGCGTCCTGGGGGTCTTGGCCGGCGGTGCGCTGGGCGGGCTGATCGTCGCCTACTACGGCCGCGTGGGAATGTACTTCGGCGGCTTCGGGGACTACAGCCCTATGGTAGCGCTGCTGGGCGATCGCGTCTACTTCGACGTGGGCATAGTACGGCTTCTGAGCCGCTGCCTGACTGTATTGGCCATCGCCACGCTGGCGGCGCTGTATCCGGCCTGGCAGGCGTCGCGGCAGGAGCCGGCCGAGGCTCTGCACCATGTCTAGAACGAGCAAAAAGAACGCGGAGAAACGAGGAGGCGAGCGATGCGACAACTGATCAAGATCGCCTATCGGGATCTGGTTCGGAGCCGACGCCGCTCTCTGTTGACGCTGGTGGCGATCGCTGGGGGGGTGTCGCTGCTGGTGTTCATGAGCGGCTTCGTCCAGGGTGCCATCACCGATTCGATAGAGAACAACATTCGCCTGCAGACCGGCCACCTCAAGATCCGGGCTGAGTCCTACGACGAAGACAAGGTCAGTCTGGCCTGGGAAGACCTGCTGGATAACCCGGAGGAACTTGCTGCTCAAGTGAGGGCCCTCGACGGCGTGGAGGCTGCGTCGCCCGTGTTGTGGGCCAGCGGCATTGTGAGCACTCGCGAGGAATCGGTGGGCGTTCGAGTGTTCGGGATAGATCCGCTCTCGGACGTACACGCCAGGATTCGGGATGGCTTGGCCGCCGGCGAGTACCTCCAGCCGGACGACCGCAGCGGCGTTCTCTTGGGGCAGAGGCTGGCCGAGAGCCTGGGGGTGGCAGTGGGAGACCAGATCAGTCTCCTGGTGAACACCGCCGACGAAGCACCCGATGAGGCCACCTTCACCATTCGCGGCCTCTACGCCTCCGGCGTCCCCGTGTACGACGATACCACGATCTTCCTGCCCCTCTCCAAGGCGCAGGCCTTCACCCACACGGAGGGGCGAGCCAGTATGATCCTGGCCTTGCTCAAGGACCGCGAACTGGCCGATGGCCTTGCGGCGGCGCTGAGAGCGCCAGGGTACACGGTGCTCACCTGGCGCGAGATGAACCAGGTGGTTATGCAGGCCATTCAGGCCGGCATGGGCATCCTCTACATCATGTACCTGGTGGTCCTGTTGGTGGTCGCCGTGGTCATCGCCAATACGCTGCTGATGTCGGTCTTCGAACGTATCCGGGAGATGGGCATCCTGTCGGCATTGGGGATGAAAGGGCGCGAGATCCTGCTCATGTTTCTGATGGAAGCAGGCATCCTGGGCTCGGTTGGCGTGATCCTGGGTGTGATCTTGGGGTCCCTCGGTGTGTTCTATTTGTCCAAGGTGGGTCTGCACCTCGGGGACATGGCCACCGTAACCACGGTGTCCGCGGCCTACGGCGAAACCATGTACGCGCGTTTCGCCCCCGCGGAGACGATTGGCGTGGCCATCGCGGCTATGGTCATCATCCTGTTAGCGTCGTTGTATCCCGCCCGATTTGCGGCGCGGCTGCAGCCGGTCGACGCCTTGCGAGTTGAATAGTCAGCGAGGGAAATCCTCGCAGGGAGCCCGTTGAGTCATCAACGAGGAACTGGGAGGTCGGGAATGGAAGTCATTCGGCTGGAAGATGTAACCAGAGTATACAAGATCGGTGAGGTGGAGACCTATGCCCTGCGCGGCCTGACGCTCTCCATCGAGGAAGGGGAGTTCACCGCCCTCGTGGGACCGTCGGGATCGGGGAAGACCACCGCCCTCCAGGTCATGGGCTGTCTGGACAAGCCCACCAGCGGGCGGGTGCTGCTCAAGGGGGAGGACGTCTCCAAACTCAGCGGCAACAAGAGGGCCGACCTGCGCCGGGGGAGCATCGGCTTCGTCTTCCAGTTCTTCGCCCTGCTCCCTGGGCTGAACGCCTATGAGAACATAGAACTCCCGCTGCTCCTGGCGGGGAAGAACGGTAAGCAGCGCAAGGAGCGGGTCACGGAGTTGCTGGAGGCGGTGGGCGTCGCGGACCGCGCCCAGCACCGTCCGGACCAGATGAGCGGCGGCGAGCAGCAGCGCGTAGCGGTAGCGCGGGCCCTGGCTACCAACCCGGTTCTAGTCCTGGCAGATGAGCCTACGGCCAACCTGGATACGGAGAACGGCCGCCAGGTGATGGAGATCATGCAGCGGTTGAACCAGGAGACCGGCACCACCTTCGTCTGCGCCACGCACGACCCGCGGGTGGTGGCCTTTGCCCGGCGCGTGGTCGAGCTACGCGATGGCAAGGTCTCCGATGACCGGCGCCTGGCGGGAAACGCGCGATGACTGGCCGGCGCTGGGGCATCGCCATTGTACTCCTTTTACTGCTCGGCGTCTTCGCCACAGCCTGTGGCGGCGCGCCCCAACCTTCGCCGACGCCTTTGCTCACGGCACCAACCCCAGCGCTTCCCTCGCGCTCCGTCGGAGGCGCAGTGACCGCCTCGGGAGAGGTGGTGGCGGCCCGGGAGGCCCAGATGGGGTTCCCCATGGCCGGGCAGGTGGAGACGGTGGAGGTGGCTCTGGGGGACGCGGTGCAGGAAGGCGAGACGCTCGTCTCCCTGGAGGCCTCTGCACTCGAGGCCGGAGTGGCCCAGGCGGAGGCTGCTCTTGAGGCGGCGAGGGCCCAGTTGGCCGAAGTGGAGGCCGGTGCCCGTCCCGAGGAGTTGGCCGCGGCCCAGGCTGCCTACGATGCGGCTTTGGCCCAGTACCGCAAGCTGGAGGCGGGTCCCAGCGACGAGGAACGGAGAATCGCCCTGGCTGCCCTGAGGAAGGCGGAGGCCGCCCTGGTGTCGGCCCAGGCCGCCTACGACGAGATAGCCTGGATGGAAGAGGTGGCGGAGATGCCCCAGACCCTGGCCCTCCAGTTGGCCACTCTGGATTACGAGAGCGCCCTGGCCAGCTACCAGATGGTCACCCGGGGCGCCCTGCCCGAGGATCTGGAGGTAGCCTGGGCCAGCGTGGAGAGCGCCAAGGCCCAGTTGGACATGCTCCAGGCGGGGTCCACCCCCGAGCAACTGTCTGCGGCTCAGGCGGCCGTGGCCCAGGCGGAGGCGGCGCTGGAGGCCGCTCGCGCCACCTTGAGCCAGGCCACGCTGGTCGCCCCCTTCGCGGGTACAGTAGCAGACGTCCGGGTCAGTCCGGGCCAGATCGTGCTGCCCGGCCAGGTGGTGCTCACCCTGGCCGACCTATCC
>JBAVWD010000223.1:0-2179 GCA_049697655.1 Anaerolineae bacterium
CGCCAATGGTCCAGACCCCCTGGGCGAGTGGGTGTTCCGGATTTGGCAGGAGAACCCTCCAGGCACAGAAATCGACTCTGCCAGCGTGAGTTTCTTGGTGGCAGAGGTTTGTGAGGTGGAGTTCGTCCCTGAACCAGGCACCATTCTGCTCCTGGGCAGCGGCTTGATGGGATTGGCGGGATATGCCGGGCTGCGGTGGAGGACGAGAGAGTAAGCCTCGTACAACGTAGCTACAGAAGGGCTGTCCCTTCGCGGGATGGCCCTTTTTTGTTCTTGCCAGGGTCGGCGAGAAGTGAACCAGCCCCCGCTGTTCAGGAGGAGAATGTACCAGAAGGCTTGCGCAGCGTCTGACTCTCCCAGTATGGCCTCAATGACAGTGCAGCGTGTTCGGGGATGGTTGGCAGTGAACCTTAAAGACGTTGCTCGATCGTTGACCGCCGTCCGTAAATGTGCTATGATGTGCATACACGCCACGGGCTGTGTCTGATGCGGGTGCGCGTTGGGTAGTGCGAGTGAAGGAGGTGATGCCTACCGCAAGTGGACGTCGGTTTGCTGACTTCCAGCCCGAGAAACTGGCCGGCACCGTCGTGGCGGCCCGGACATGTGCGAAAGAGGAGGAGATACAAATGGCTAAGTTCTTGGTTGTTCACCCGGTGGGCAAGCAGGATGTGGCCCAGTTCACGCAGATGGCGACGCCCTTCGCCAAGGCTGTAAAGGCCAATGCCACACTTGATGCCTACTGGATCAAAAGCTCCTATGTGCCCGAAGAAGGCAAGCTATACTGCGAGTTTGATGCCAAGGACGCTGGGTCCATCCGCAAAGTACTCGACGCAGCGGTGAAAGCATCGTTCGAGGTTCCTACAGAGGGAATCTACGAAATAGCAATGACGGTCAACTCCGAGGACTTCAGGTAGCGCACGATCCTGGCACTGCCAAATCGCGCGTGGCGTGGCTTGCCTGACCGCCTACGCGATCGCCGCTGGAGCACGCGCGAGTGGACTACTGGACACAGCTTAGCTATCAAGGGCTGTCCCACTGCGGGATGGCCCTTTTCTGTTCTTACCGAGCTTGGCCAGAGGGGAACGGGGCCCTCCTACAGCATGCTGAGTAGGGCGAAGCCCGTATCGAAGCATGCGGGTTGACGATGCCAGAAACGGTGCGCGGTGCCCAACGTACTCAGGCACCTAATCTTCGACAGGCTCAGGGTGCAACTCAGGGGCGGGCCCCTGGGGGTTGACAAGGATTCAGAAGCGTGCCATAATGTGGACAACAGTGTCGGACTCGCTATGACTACAAAGGAGGCAGAGGCGATGAAGAGGCATTGGCTGAGAGGCGTGTTGCTGGGTGTGAGTTTGGCGCTGCTGCTGGCAGGTGGGGTGGCACTGGCGCAGGGACTGTTCATCACGGTGGACAAAGAGTGCGTGGAATGCTGGCCTGGTGAGGAGCCGCCCACGCAGGACCGGTATATTCTGGAAGAAACCATTGGGGGCTGGAACACTCAATACCCACTGTGCGAGCGCGTTACGGTTGACGGGGTAGTCGTAGGCGAGGAGTGCGGTATACCATTCCCTCCTGAGGACCCGTACTCGCAACAAGGGGCGTTGCCATGCGGACCTCTGGATGCTACTGCCTTCTCGTTGGGCCTCGATGTGGACGTCAGCAATGGGCCAATCTACGCGCTGGGCGAGTGGGTTGTCACATACTATCAGGAGAACCCACCAGGCACGGTAGTCGACTCTGCCAGCGCCAGTTTCTTGCTGGCAGAGACCTGCGAGGTAGAGTTCGTGCCGGAACCAGGCACGTTGATGCTTTTGGGCAGCGGCCTGGCTGGGCTGGCAGGGTATGCCACCCTTCGCTGGAGGACCAGAGAGTAAGAAGCTGACCACAGCCTAGTTGGGCAAGGGCCGTCCCACAAGGGGACAGCCCTTTTTGTTGTGCGCCAGGTTTGGCGAGGAATGAACGACGCCCCGCTCTCCACGAGGAGCATGTACCAGAAGCCTTGCGCAGCGTTTGACTCGACCACCAGGGCCTCAAGGGGATTGTAGCATTAGCACAGGGCACCAGCGATCCACTTCCAGGATGCCCCCCAGGGGTTGACACGGGTTCAGAATTGTGCTATACTGTGACCAACAGGGTTGGGCTCATTGTAGGAGAAAGGGAGGGAGAGGCGATGAAGAAC
>JBAVWD010000224.1:0-5010 GCA_049697655.1 Anaerolineae bacterium
AAGGGAACGTCTCGCCCCACCGCCCGCGAGCAGTCACTGCTCTGGCTGGAGCGACTGGAGCTGAGCGATTGGGCGCAGAAAAAGGTCAGGGACCTCAGCCGCGGCATGCAGCAGAAGCTCCAGTTCGTGGCCAGTGTCGTGCATGACCCCGAGCTGCTTCTCCTGGATGAGCCCTTTGCCGGACTGGACCCTATCAATGTCGACCTGCTGAAGCGACTCATCCGGGAACTCCAGCAGGACGGCAAGACGGTCATGCTCAGCGCCCACCAGATGAACCTGGTGGAGGCCCTTTGTGACCGTATCCTGCTCATAGACGACGGCAAGGCGGTCCTCTACGGGGACCTGGCGGAGATCAAGCAGCGCCATTCGCCAGGGACGGTGCGTCTGAGAACCCCCGACCCCATCGGCGAGCTACCGGGAGTAGCACGGGTGGAGCAACGCGACGATACCCTGACCCTCACCCTGAAGGGGATCACTCCGCAGGACCTGCTGAGAACCCTGGTGGAGAGGAACATCGCCCTGGAGTCCTTCGAGGTGACCACCACGCCCCTGGAAGACATCTTCATCGCCGTGGTCAGGGAGAGAGACCATGCGTAAAGTGTTCATTGTCGCGCGCCGCGAGTACCTGGTCAACGTGCGCCGGGTGGGTTTCATCGTGATGACGCTTCTGGTGCCCCTCCTGGGAGCAGTGGGCCTCTTCGTGGCCGCCTTCTTCGGCGGTCAGGCCGCTTCCTTCTTCGCCAGCACCTTTGCCCCCGAAGAGGGGAATATCGGCATAGTGGACGAACTGGGGGCCTTCACCCCCATCCTTCCAGAGTACGAGGGGCGAATCACCCTCTATGGAGACCAGGAGCAAGGGCGCGCTGCGGTCCGGGACAAGGTGATCGCCAGCTTGCTGGTCATCCCCGAGGACTACATAGACACCGGCAAGGTGACGATCATCACCAGGGAGGGGGGCTTCAGCGCCGCCATCCTGGAGGACTCTGACACAGTGCAAGAGTTCTTCGTGGACCACCTGCTTCAGGACGAGGTGGACCCCAAGGTGCGGGCCAGAGTGGCGCACCCCATCGAACCTGTGCTGGTGAGCCTGGAGGCAGAAGCCGAGCCCGAGGGAGGGCCGCTGAGCATCGTCCTCAACCTCATGGTGCCCTACTTCCTGGGCATCCTCCTCGTGATGACTATCTTCGTCACCTCGGGATATCTATTGCAGGGCGTGGCCAGGGAGAAGACCAGCCGGGTGATGGAGATCATTCTCTCCTCCGTCACGGCTCAGGAGCTTCTGGCAGGCAAGGTGTTGGGGTTGGGAGCGCTGGGCCTCACGCAGATCGTCATCTGGCTGGCTTCCAGTGTGGCCCTGAGCGGTGGCACCCTCGGCCTGCTGGGCATCGCCCTCCCCCTCCTGGTGCGACCACAGGTTCTTGTCCTGGGCGTGGTGTACTACATCCTCGGGTTTCTGGTCTACGCGGTGTTGATGGGCGGCGTGGGGGCACTGGGCACCACGCAGCAAGAGTCGCAGCAGTTGGCGGGCATCTTCTCCTTTTTGGCCGCCATCCCCCTGATGGTCGGTGGTTTCATGTTCACCAACCCCAACGCGACCATCGTGCGGGTGCTGTCCTGGTTCCCCCTCACCGCGCCGACCATGATGCTCCTGCGGATGCCCATGACTGAGGTACCTCTGGTGGATGTCGTGGGCAGCCTGGTAATGCTCATCCTCGCCATCCCTGTCATACTGTGGGTGGGCAGCAAGATCTTCCGCATGGGCCTGCTGATGTATGGGAAGCGCCCCAGTCTGAGGCAGATCGTCAGGGCGCTGCGCCAGGCCTAGCGCTGAAGCGCCAGTTGCACCTTTCGACACCGTTGGGTGTTCTCATAGTTGAAACCACGACGACTGACGAGAAAGAAGGAAACCAGACTATGACAGCAACTCTCATCGAGGAGATCCCTCTGGGCGACAAGCACCTTCGGGAATTCGTCGAGGTGCCCTGGCGCCTCTACAAGGGCGACCCCTTCTGGACGCCTCCCCTCAGGTCGGAGTACCTGGGCAGCAGACTCCTGGGCACGGTTGGGCTACTCACGCCCCAACACCCGTACCAGCAGCACGCCGAGGTCACCCACTTCCTGGCCAGAAAGGGCCCAGACCTGGTGGGCCGTGTGTCCGCGGCGATCAACCACCGCTTCAATGAATACCACGGCACGGAAATAGGGTTCTTCGGCTTCTTCGAGACGGTCGATGACTTCGAGGTCGCCCGCAGCCTGCTGGACGCGGCGCGAGACTGGGTCGCGAAGCGGGGCATGAAGGTACTGAGGGGCCCGGGCGAGTACTCCAACGCCACTCATGAGCGGCAGGGGGTGCTGATCTACGGCTTCGACACCCCGCCCACGGTGGAGTTGACCTACAACCCGCCGTACTACGGCGAACTCCTGGACCGGTACGGGTTCCGCAAGGCCATGGACTACCACGCGCACGACGGGGACGAGCTGAGGTCGGACGTCTCGTCGCGCCTTGATCGCCTGGCTCCGCGCGCCCGCCGCCGACACGAAATCTCCACCCGTCCGGCCGAACTGAAGCGCCTGGACGAAGAAATCCAGCTCCTGGTGAAGATCTACAACGAGGCGTGGGCGGACAATTGGGGGTTCTTGCCGCTGACCGACGAGGAGACGCAGGCGCTGGCCAACAGCCTGCGACCGGTGGTGGTGCCGGAGCTGGTTCGATTTGCCTACGTCAAGGGTGAGCCGGCGGCGGTCGTGGGTGGCATTCCAGACCTCTATGTACCCCTGCGCCCTCGGTGGCGCTGGCCTCTCGACACTGACCTGGTGCGTATGGCACGGGTGTTGCTGCAGCGCCGTCGCATCCGACGGCTGCGAGGCATGTTCCTCGGCGTCCGCCCAGCGTTCAGGCAGATGGGCATAGACGCGGTCCTCTTCCACGAGATCCTCACCGCGGCGGTGCGCCTGGGGTTCAATTGGGTAGAGACCTCGATGATGCTGGAGGACAACGACTCCGTCCTCAGGTTGGTCGAGGCCGTGGGACTCCGTCTCTACAAGACCTGGCGCATCTACGACCTGGATCTGTGAGTCTGCGCGTCTATGGGTCGCGCGCCGACCCGCCAGGATGGCCTGCTTAAGCCGGGGACTGGGCTCGACCGAGGGTCCGATGCTCGCACCTGCCGCGACAGGCCCTACGGACGCCCCACGAGAATAGCCGCCGCGAGGCGTCTCACCAACACGGAAGGACAGACACTATGACAGCACAAGGTGAATGGGA
The DNA here is from genome assembly GCA_049697655.1 of Anaerolineae bacterium. Lineage (GTDB taxonomy): Bacteria > Chloroflexota > Anaerolineae > UBA7937 > B3-Chlor > JAUVXJ01. The sequence goes on from JBAVWD010000224.1 coordinate 3,266, forward strand.
GCGCTTCTTCGACGGTCATGCCCCCGTGTACATGGACAACGTCTTTACCCGCGACACCGTGGCGGAGGTCCAGTTCCTTATTGATGAGCTCGGCCTACAACCGGGGAGCTGGATTCTGGACGTCGGCTGCGGCACGGGGCGCCATGCGCTCGAGCTGTCCAGGCGAGGATACCAGGTCACCGGGCTGGACATCTCCGCAGGGATGCTGGCTCAGGCCAAGAAGGCCGCGCGCGAAGCCGGGGTCACGGTCGAATGGGTACGTGCCGACGCCACCCGCTTCTCAGTGACCAGACCATACGATGCGGCCATATGCCTCTGCGAGGGGGCCTTCGGCCTGTGCAACATGGATGAGGACCCGGCCGACCACGACCTGCTCATCCTGCGCAACATCCATGCCGCCCTTAAGCCTGGGGCCAGGCTCGTGCTGACCACCCTCAACGGCCTGGCGAAGATCCGTCAGTCCAGTCAGGAGGACGTGGAGAGCGGGAAGTTCGATCCGCTGACGCTGACCGAGCTCCACACGCTGGAATGGGAGGGTCCGCTGGGCCAGGAACAGGTGACGCTAAGAGAGCGTGGGTATCTCCCCCAGGAGCTGCTCAGGCTCTTTCATGAGGCAGGCCTGGAAGTCGAGCACATCTGGGGTGGCACCGCGGGGCAATGAGGACACCGCCCGGTTGACCTCGATGAGATGGAGGTGATGGTGGTGGCCCGGAAGAGCACCGACGCTCCGTGATTGCGCCAAAAGACACGTTTTCCACGGCCAACAGCAGCCTTCTAGGTTCTGATCGGACCACATGCAGCGAGGCAGCGCGCTCGCGATAAGTGATCCTACAGCGGGGACCACCGACACGATCTCGCCTTCCAGGCAGCATAGGCCAGAGGTGGTCCAAAGACCAGTAGCACCGACACCAGGTTCGCCATCAGCCACTTGCCAGTGGTCATTTGGGGATAGTACCAAGCCAGCAGGAAGGTGAAGACCAGGTAGTTCCACGTCGCTGAGTAAGAAAAGAGCGTGGTCAACCTCCCTATGGCGAGAGAAGGGACCAGTGCTCCGAGCGCCACCAGCCACACCACGTACCACGGCTGAAACCACAGGACAGCGATGACCAGTAAGGCGAAGACCGTCCAGTAGAGACCCTCAACGAAGTGGCGCGTGTCACCCCTCACTCTGACCAGCTGCCAGAAGTAGAACAGGCCAAAGATCACGAATACCGCATAGCGCACCAGGCCCCGGACCAACTCCGCATCCTTCACGAACTGTCGCAGCGCTAGTACCGCCACCGCGGCGAAGGACGAGGTGAACAAGTCCTCCCTCGCCAGCCAGCCCAGCGAGTCCAACCCTTCCCACAGTGGGGCGTGAAGTAAGAGCACCAAAGCCACGGTCACGGCCACGCTGAACGCCATCACCCATGCTCTGTTCTGCTTCCCAGACAGGGCACGCCACCCACCGACCACGAAGAGGGGGACCACGACCGCCATGGGCATTTTGATCACACAGGAGAGTGCTGCCACGGGCACGGCCAGGGCGAACCGGCCCCGTGCAAAGAGATAGACCCCCACCAGGACGAAGAACACCACCAGTCCGTCATTGTGGCCGCCTGCCGCGCTTTCGTACAAAACCAGGGGATTCCAGGCGTAGAGCGCCGTGCCTGCTAGCGCGTACGAGGGACGCCATCGAGCCAGGGAGGCATAGATGAGCCCAGAGTTCATCAGATGCACGGCCAACGCCAGGCCCTTGAACAGCA
>JBAVWD010000225.1:0-3362 GCA_049697655.1 Anaerolineae bacterium
GACCAACACGAACGCTCTGTATCGGAGCCTGCGCGCCGCCTCCAGCACATCTCCAGGCGGAGGAGGGCTGATAGCGGCGAGCAGTTCGTTCAGGGGCATGCTGGAGATGTAGTGCTCTCCGGCAATCTCAACCTCATTCTGATCACGCCGTGCCACCACAGTCTTGACACGATGTCGCTGCATCTCAAGCTGCACGACCTTCGTCCTCAGTTGGACTTCGGCACCCAGGCTCTCGACAACTTCCCTGAAGCGCTGCCACATCATTCCTGGGCCGAGCAAGGGGTACTGGAATTCGCTGATCAACGTGTCAGCAGCGCCAGTGCCAAAGAGGGCGTTGGCCAGGGCCATTCTTAGCGACAGGCCCTGAATGCGCTGAGCCGCCCAGTCGGCTTCGATCTCGGTGCACGGGATGCCCCACACTTTCTCAGTATAGGGCCGGAAGAAGCTTTCGTAGAGTCGCCGTCCCAGTCGGTTGGTCACCCACTGTTCGAATGTGTTCTCTTCCCGGTGTGGCCAGAATCGCGCCTTGAGATAGCTCAGCACGATTTTCGTGCTTTCGACGACGCCCAGGTTGGAAAGGGCGTTGGAAAACTCGAGTGGGTAATGGAGCAAGCGACCGTCATAGGAGATACGTGATAAGCGAGGTACCTTGAGGAAGTCAGGCCCCAGCATCTGTTGCCACAGTTGCTGCACGCCCTGGTCCCGACTGAAAAACCGATGGCCACCTATGTCGAAGCGATAGCCCTGGAAGACCTCGGTTCGGGCTATTCCGCCAACCTTGTCCGCTTGCTCCAGCACAACAGGCCGGACACCATGCCTCGCAAGCTCGTACGCGGCGGACAGACCGGCTGGCCCGGCCCCGACGATAACAACTGCCTGATTCACCGATCAGAACCCATGTTTGAAGCCTCTTTTGGTATCCCAGGCCAGGCACAGCTCGGCTGCTGCTGACGGCCTTGGTGGTCCTTCCTGATGTGGTGCGCCACTCCGACGCTCAAAGCTACCTCAGGTCCGAGTGGTCTGAGTCTGATGCCACGGAGTGTCTGCGAGAATGCCCCTGGAGGTGCCGTTATGTGTTTGACGAGCACTTATGGGTATTGCGCCTTGCTGTGATCATATCCTCGCCTGAGTCTACGGGCAACTCGTCCCGGCGTAGGCCTCGCCCTGCGTGTGGTGAGACCGAGCCTGCCGGGGTTCGAGTCCTCTCGTGGGTGACGGGGCGGTGGGACCCCGGTGGACTTCTGGCACTCTCACAACCATCAGGCAGTCATAGCGGGAGAGGCCCACTGTGCACTGCCGACGAGACGAGCCGGGCGTACCAACGGCGGCCAGTGGCCGGGCCGTCTTGGGGCATGGAGGCAGATGACGGGAGTGTGTTCGCGGCAGTCCGGAGCGCCAATCGCCAACCCGCGCCCAAGTTCCTTGCCGGACGGAAGAGCCAAACTCGGAGCTTGGTATAGATGCTGTGGCATGTACGAGGAGGTTGACGGATGTCGGGAAGCGGAGTATAATGCTGCTATGTGGAACTGCTTTTCACACCATGTAACATAGTTGTCCAGGGAAGCACGGTCCAAGGTGGAGAGAACAATGGGGGCCGAGACCACATTGAGGTTTCTAAGCAATCGATGGAGGGTGTTCGGAGATGGGTGAGAGCAAGCCGATCAGCGAGCGGATAGCAGAGCTCGCAGTGGGCCTTCGCTACGAGGATCTGCCGGAAAAGGTACGTGAGCGCGCAGCGAACTTAGTTCTGGACCTGCTAGGATCCATGATCGGCTCGAAGGAAGTCGAATCGAGCAGGATCGCCGCCGAGGTGGCACTGGAATTGGGTGGTCCTGAGGAAAGCTCGGTGATCGGCTATGGCCGGAAGGTATCTGCGCCTAGCGCGGCCTTTGCCAATGCCATTCAGGGCTACGCCTTTGACTTTGCCGACGACCACAATGAGTCAAATGCCCATCCCAGCGTGGCGACAATCCCTGCCAGCCTGGCTGTGGGCGAACAACTGCAGGCGAGCGGGAGAGAAGTCATCGAAGCCATCGTGTTGGGCAATGAGGTAGTCTGTCGTTTGGGCTCAGCCTTTCTGGGGAAGACCTACTACCAGGGCTTCCATCCGTCCAGCACTTGCGGCACGTTTGGCGCTGCCGTTTCCGCGGCGAAGTTGATGCGGCTTGATGTCCGACAGACCGTGTATGCCCAAGGTATCGCGGGTAGCCAGGTCGGCGGTCTCATGGCGTGGAACACCTCTGGGTCCTACACTAAGAGACTGCAGGCAGGACACCCGGCGATGGTGGGCATCATCTCGGCAAGGATGGCGCAGAAGGGTTTCGACGGGCCACCCGAGATCATCGAGGGACAGGATGGGTTCATGCAGGCCTATTCCTTCGAGCGTCAGTACGACACAAGTCTGATCACCGATGGGCTAGGGATCGAATGGACATTCGCAAACTCCAGTATCAAGGTCTATCCCTGCTGCCGCTATTCGGCGGGCCATCTCGATGCCTGTCTGGACATCGTGGCCAAACACCATCCTGACTCGCGGAGGATCCAATATATCCAGATCCGCTCCTCTGACTACACGATTCGGCTGCTGGCCATGCCCCGGAAGAGAGATCCCCAGAACATTGTGGACACGCAGTTCAGTATGCCCTGGCAGGCCGCGATCGCCATGATTGATGGGAAGATCGACGCCGACACCTTCACACGGGAGAACATCCATCGCCCCGATGTCCGCGAGCTGATGACGAAGGTTGATTGGGCGGTCGATGAGGAGTTTGAGCGAAGATATCCGGAGCACTACTCGTGCGCAGTCACCGTCACCATGGAGGATGGAACCGAATACACCTCCGTGATCGATGACCCTAAGGGCGACTACCGCAACCCGGTGACACAGGAACAACTGGAGGACAAGTTCAGAGCCCTGGCCGGGCGCGAGCTAGACGCGGGGCGGGTTGAGCGTATTGTCGCCTTGCTGAAGAGCATCCACGAGGTGGAGGACATCAGCGAGTTGTTCTCCCTCACTGGGTAGAGCACGGGGGCTGGAAGCACACGACAAGGACTGATCCAGTGTTGCCCCTCCGCGTGAGCGTGGAGGGTGTGACTATGGCTCCTGTTCTCAACGATGGACTGGATGGCACTGCGTGCCCCGGCTCCGTCAGGAACCGCTACAAATCCAGTCGACAGGGAGTTGATTGCCGGAGACTGCCTCCGCCTGGCGAGAGGCCAGGGCCGTAATCGGCGCAAACGCACTGGATACGTGCTCTGACCGCCATGCAGGCGCCGCAACGGTGTGGTGCGGACCCGGCTGCTGTTGATCACTCAGAATCCGTTTCGTGGGAGCCTGGGTGAGGGCTTGAACTGCCCTGCCT
>JBAVWD010000226.1:0-2270 GCA_049697655.1 Anaerolineae bacterium
CTTCACGATTCTGACCTCCTTGGCATTATTTTCATTGATGGTGGCTGGAAGACTGTGTTCCACTTTGAGAATTGCGCATGGAGCCACACCTCCCTTCCCCGACTGGAACTGGATGCTACTTCACAAGCTAACGTACTAAGAATAACGCCTCTGCTCATCCTTGTCAAGTGCCAAATCTGCTTGCGCCAGGAGATCGTTACCAGGTACTGACAAAGTTGGTGGCCAAGTCTGGTGTTCCTCTGGTACCAGGATGGTGGGAAAACCTCATCCGACAGGGATACGCCCACGCCCCTGGCAAGAACCTCTACTCTACGGCTTCCAGGTTCAGGGGCGCGAACTTCATCACCCGGTGGTTGTTGGAGTCGGAGATGTAGACGTTGCCCTCTTCGTCCAGAGCGATGCCCGTGGGCAGGTCGAAGGAGGCGTCGTCGGTGCCATACTTCCCCCACACGGCCAGCAACTCGCCTTCGTTGTCGAAGACCAGCACCCGCGATCCCTCGGGGTCGGTGGTGTAGACACGCCCCTCCGCATCTACCGCTAAGTAGGGCTTGTTGACGACGGACTCGCCCATCCAGCCCTGCACTGCCCACTGCCGAAGGAACTGGAAGTCTTCGTCGAAGACCTGGATACGCTGGTTCCAGGTATCGGCGACGTAGATCTGGCCCTCCCCGTCGATGGCGATGCCCACTGGCTCGAGGAACTGCCCTGCTGCTGTGCCGGAGCCGCCCCACTGGCCGAGGGGATTGCCTTCCCCGTCGAACTTCTGGATGCGCTTGTTTCCTGTGTCCGTCACGTAGAGGTTGCCCTCGGCATCGACGGCCATGTCCCTGGGGCCGTAGAGCATGCCTTGAGGCTCCGACAACTGCCCGCCGGTGTCCTGGAACACGCCCCAGTAGCCCAGGAGTTCACCGTCTGAGGTGAAGCGCTGAACGCGGTGGTTCCAGGTGTCGGCCACGTAGACATTGCCCTCCTCGTCCACGGCGATGCCCCAGGGTTCGCTGAACTGGCCGGGTTCCTGACCGAACGATCCCCAGGCCGTGACAAACTCGCCCTGGGCGTCGAACTTCTCAACGCGATGGTTCTGGCTATCCACGACGTAGACGTTGCCCTCCGCATCAATAGCCAGGTCCTTGGGGAAGCTGAACTGGCCTTCCAGCGCGCCGGGCTCACCCCAGGAGGCGACGGCCCGCAGCTCGCTGTAGGCTTCGGCGTATTGACTGGCCGCTTCCACCTGATGGGCTACGGTGATGGCGCCGGACTGCCAGATCTGGGCGGCTATGTCCCTACGGATGTAGAAGGCGAAATCGGAGGATCCCAGGGGGTTCTCCAATTCCCGGTAGAGCAGGAAATTGATGGCGCTGCGACGCGTCTCCGGGTTGCGCAGGTTCTGCCAAATGACGGACGGGGTCAACGAGCGATAGTCCTCCGGGAACCACCACCGGAGCTTGTACTGGTACCGAACATAGTCCCCCAGATAGGGTCTGACGGCGTTTTCGTTCTCCAGCCCCACGAAAACCACGGGGGCGTCGAGAGGGCCCACAGGTTCCTTGCCGAAAAACACCTTGTTGGGGTAGTCGCGCAGGTACCACCACAGCGGCCAACTGGTGAACTCGTCAAAGGCCACCCTCATCTCCTTGCCACCCACGAGCCTCTCTGATAGTTGTTCTACCTCGTCCACAAGCATGGTGACGTCGGGGGTGGTCTGCGTGTAGATGAGCATGTCCTCGGCGACGTCGCTGTGAACGTAGGTGGCTATCCAGGCGTAGCGGACGGTAAAGATGGTCAGCACCACGACCGCCGTGAACAGGAACCCTCTGGCAAGGGCGGACGGGCGCAGCCGACTGGCCACGAGGAAGGTGAGGTAGAAAAACACACCCGAGAGCACGAGGCCAGCCAGCCATCGCATCAGGGTGTTGAGTTCCCCCAGGTTGAAGCCAGCAGCGGGCAGGCCCTGGGAGAGGAGACGCGCCACGCCGAGAGAGGCGGAGAGGAAGGCGGCGAGCACCAGAGCAGCCACAGGCACCAGGACCAGCAGATAAGCGCCTCTGCGCTGGCGGAACTCGTCCCAATCGGTTCGTTCCAGCACCTCGCCGATGAACCTGGCAGCCAGCAGGATCATGGGCACGGTGAGATGCACGATCAGCCAGGGCATCTTCTCGCCGGCCCAACTGTAGATGATCAAGGCCACGAGGCCCCAGTAGGCCAGCAAGACCCAGAAGATGTCGGACAGCGGCCACACGGCCTTCTTGTCGGCCGAACTTCTGACCTTT
>JBAVWD010000227.1:0-4925 GCA_049697655.1 Anaerolineae bacterium
GATGGCGTGATCGTGGCTTCCGCTGCGTTAGACGATCCCCTCATCCCCGACCTGCTACGTGATGGAGTCCCCTTCGTGTGCGTGGGGCGTCATCCCGACGCCCGGGTCCGTTCTGTGGACGTTGACAACACGGGCGGGGCACGCATGGCGGTGGATTATCTGATCCGCCTGGGGCATCGGCGTATTGGTGCGCTGACCGGCCGTCTGGACACGGCCCACGGCCAGGATCGCCTGGAAGGCTACCGTCAGGCGCTGACGACGCACCGCATCGCGTTCAATGAGGACCTGATCGTCGAGGGGGACTTCACAGAGGGCAGCGGAATGATGGGCGTGCAGCGCCTGCTGCCTGCCGATCCCAGTGCGGTCTTCGTGGCCAGCGACACCATGGCGGTTGGCGCGCTCAGGGCGCTGCGTCAGGCGGGTTTGGAGGTTCCGCGGGACATGGCTATGGTCGGTTTCGATGATATCCCTATGGCCTCAGCGATTGAGCCGCCGCTCACAACCGTGCGCCAGCCTATTGGGCGGCTCGCTGCGCTGGCTGTGGAGACGCTCCTCGACCTGATCGAGCATCCGGGCTCCGGCCCTCAGCGGATCGTCCTGCCGACCCAGCTGGTCGTTCGCGAGTCATGCCGTGAGAAGGAGGTGATGCCATAGACAGCTGTAGAGAGGACCATTGGCCACGTACTCTGTAACTGCTCATGAGAAGGAGGGAAAATGTCTGCCAAGAGAAGTCTGTGGACAATCGTGAGTCTTGCACTGGTGATGGCCATGGTGCTGCCCGCGTGCGCACCCACCGTCGCACCTCCGCCTGAGGCCACAACACCACCCCCGCCTGAAGCCACCACAGCACCCCCGCCTGAGGCCACAACGGCACCGCCGGCGCCTACCAAGGAGCCCACGGCGGTCGTCTACGAACGGAGCGAAACCCTTTACACCAGCGGAAAGCAGTGGGGCCCTCCGTCGAACTGGAACCCGGTCATGACCTGGGCGTATGCCATGGGGACGGTCGGGTTCTGCTACGAGACACTGTTCCTGTATGACCCTCTCACCGACGAATTCATCCCCTGGCTGGCGGAGAGTGGGTCATGGACGAGCGACACTGTGTATGAAGTGACGCTCCGCGAGGGCATCAGTTGGACCGATGGCGAACCGCTGACGGCTGAGGATGTCGTGTTCACCTTCGAACTCGGCAAGTTCCCTACAGTTCCCTACAGCACGCTGTGGAACTGGTTGGAGAGTGTCGAGGCGGTTGGTGACTACGGCGTGAAGTTCACCTTCTCTGAGGCTAACTATCAGGAATGGGCCTTCTTACTGTACCAAAATGCGATAGTGCCCAAGCACCTTTGGGAAGGCATGACGGAGGAGGAGGTCGCCACCGGAGCCAATGAGAACCCTGTGGGCACCGGCCCTTACTTGTTTGAGACATATAGCGAAGATAGAATGGTATGGGTTAGAAACGACAACTGGTGGGCGATAGATCTGCTTGGAAAGTCGGTCGCTCCCAAGTACATCGTGGACGTCGTCAATAGCAGCAACAACGTTGCTCTAGGCTTGCTGCTGCAAGGCGGCCTCGATCTCAGCAACAACTTCCTCCCCGGTGTGGCATCGCTGAGAGATCCGGGAAGGGGCTACGGTATTGAGACGTATTACCCTGAGCCCCCCTACATGCTCTCGGCCAACACGGCCTGGTTGGTCTTGAACCTGACGAAGCCGCCGATGGATGATCCGGCGTTCCGCAGGGCGGTGGCCTTTGCCATCGACGTGGACAAGATCGTCGAGCGGGTCTATGGGAGCATTGTGAAGGAAGCCAGTCCAACCGGCTTGCTTCCCAACTGGGATAAGTACATCGACCAGGCGGTGGTGGACGAACTGGGCTTCAGCTACGATCCAAATGAAGCCAAGGCGATCCTGGCCGCGGCCGGATACGAGGATGTGGACGGTGACGGATTCGTGGAAGCGCCCGATGGCTCCAAGATCGAGCTCTCCATCATCGTCCCCAACGGCTGGACGGACTGGATGGAGTCGATCAGGGTCATCGCTGAGGGCGCCCAGGCCGTGGGCATCAACCTCACCCCTGACTTCCCGGACTACGGTGCACTCGTGGATGCGCGCAGCAGCGGGAACTTCGATATGCTGATCAACAACGATAAGCAGGTCAGCAACACCCCGTGGACGTACTACGACTATATGTTCCGCTTGCCCATCCTAGAGTCGCAGACCACCACCAACTTCGGAAGGTACGAGAATCAAGAAGCCTGGGATCTCGTGCAAGAGCTGGACAGGACCGCGGCGGATGATGTCGAGGGCATGAAGGCCATCACCTCCCAGCTCCAGGAGATCCACCTCACGGATTTGCCTATCATTCCGTTGTGGTACAACGGCATGTGGGCCCAGTGGTCCAATGCGGTCTGGACGAACTGGCCAGGGTCGGCAGACGACGCCAACCACTACCTGCCTGCTACCTGGAACCAATACTGGGACATGACCGCGATACTCATGCTCACGGAGTTGCAGCCGGCAGCGACAGAGTAGGTCGGTTGGAGCTGGCGCAGTAGGACTGTCCAAGCACCGCCCCTCCCTCTAAGCCTGCGGGAGGGGCGGTGTTCTTGCAGCCTTGCTGTAGGGAGGAACTGGCGTGAAACGGTATTTCGGCAGAAAAGTCCTGATTTACATCCTGACCTTTTTCCTGGCGGTGACCATCGATTGGCTGATCCCGCGCTTCATGCCCGGCAACCCTATTCGGACCATGCTGTCCAGGGCCCAGCTCCACGCGGGGGCATACGAGGCGATTTACGACTATTACGCAGGCTTGTTTGGGCTGGACCTACCGATCTGGCAACAGTATCTCAATTTCTGGAAGGCCCTTTTTCACGGCGACCTCGGAACAAGCGTGCTTCTGTTTCCGCAGCCGGTGACGAAGGTCATCATGAATGCCCTGCCCTATGACGTCTTTCTTCTGCTGCCATCGATACTACTGAGTTGGCTTGCGGGGAACTGGTTCGGCGCATTCGCGGCGAGATCCAAATGGCTGGACAATACCATATCGCCGCTGGGGTATATCCTCACAGCGACGCCCTATATGTGGCTCGGGATCTTGCTCGCCTGGACGTTCGGGATAGTCCTGGGGATTCTTCCGATTTCGGGGGCTTACAGCTACGCCTTGCGGCCTCACCTCTCATGGGTCTTTCTCGGGAGCCTCCTGCAGCACTGGTTCCTACCCTTTGCCTCCCTGTTCTTGGTAGGGTTTGGCGGTTGGGCCATTGGAATGAGGAATATGATCATTTATGAACTCGAGGCGGACTACTCTCACTATCTGGAAGCTCTTGGGGCGCCGAGGAGGCTGGTCAGGCAGTATGCGTTCAGAAACGCGATGCTTCCCCAGCTCACCGGGCTGGCGCTTCAGCTTGGTGTCATCGTGGCGGGTGCCCTCGCCACAGAGATCGTGTTCTCGTACCCTGGGATCGGCTACCTGATCCTGGGGGCTATTCAGAATAAAGACTACTTCCTGATCCAGGGATGCTTCCTTTTCATCATCATCGCCGTGTTGCTCGCCAATTTCGCCATTGACATCGTTTATGTCCTGGTGGATCCGAGAACGCGGACAGGGATGCTAGGTGAAGCAGCATGAGAGATTTGAAAAAGAGAAGTGAGATCCTCTACTTCGCTTTCAGGAACAATAAGCTACGGATTGGGTTGGCTGTCGTTCTGTTCTTTCTCGTACTTACGTTCGTTGGGCCGCTGCTTACAGACTACGGGCCCTATGAATACGTGGGGCCGGCTTCTCAGCCACCATCATCCGAATACTGGTTCGGAACCACGACATTCGGGCAGGACGTCTTCACCCAGTTTGTACTCGGCCTCAAGGCGACATTCCTGGTTGGGATTGTCGGTGGAGGACTTGGGACCCTCATTGGGGTACTCGTTGGTTTCAGCGCCGGGTATCGTGGCGGTGTCATTGATGAAGTACTTAACATGCTCACCAACATCGTCCTCGTCATTCCCACCCTGGCCATCCTGCTGATCATAGCAGCGTATCTCACAGTCAGGGGCATTCTTGCGGAGAGTGTGTTCATCGGATTTACCGCCTGGCCCTGGGTGGCAAGAGCCATCCGCGCTCAGACTTTTTCATTACGCTCCAGGGATTTCGTTGATCTCGCGCGGCTGAGCGGAATGAAACCCTGGAAGATCATTTTCACGGAGATCGCCCCGAACATGATGTCCTATCTGCTGCTCGCCTTCATTCTCCAGTTTGGAGGGGCGATCCTCACTGCGGCCACACTGGATTTCATCGGACTCGGTCCGACGAATGCGGTTTCGCTTGGTCTGATGATGAATAACGCCGTCCTCTGGGGCGCTCTTATACTGGGCATGTGGTGGTGGTTCGTTCCGCCGGGTGCTGCGATCATGGCCATCGTGGGAGCACTGTACGTCACCAATGTTGGACTAGACGAAGTCTTCAACCCGAAACTCAGGGAGATGTGAGACGTGAGTCTACAAGTAGAGAATCTCCGGGTCTATTACCAAACCCTGAGAGGGGATGTCAAGGCCCTGGATGGCGCCACATTCAGCATCGCCGATAGGGAAATCATGGGGCTGGCTGGCGAATCGGGTTGCGGAAAGACCACTCTCGGCCACGGCTTGATCCTCTTGACCACGCCCATGAGGTTCGTCGAGGGGCGTGTGACCCTCGACGGCGAAGAGCTGCCTGTCTGGGACACGGAAAGGATGGACGACTTCAGGTTCAAGAAGATCTCCATCATACCGCAATACGCCATGAATGCCATGAATCCGACGCGCAAAATCGGAAAGATGACATCAGAGCTTCTTGAGTCTCGAAAGGTGGACTTCGGAGCCACTCTGCCGGAGTTGGAGAGGAGACTCGATCTGGTCGAACTGTCACGCGATGTGCTGAGTATGTACCCGAT
>JBAVWD010000228.1:0-1996 GCA_049697655.1 Anaerolineae bacterium
CAGGCCGCTGTGAGCTTCTATGCGAGCCGCGACTCCGGATGGGACCCGCACTTCCACTCCACCAGCGCCGCATGTGATCTCGGCCCTGGTCTGTCCCGCCCTCGACGGCAGCGTGAGCTTCGTGGCGCTGGCCCCAGTCTCTATCCGTAACTCCTTGACCTGAAGATCGCTCAGGTCCAGCCGGTTGTCACTGGCGCCCCCCTCGATCTTCAGCGTCAGCGGAATCTCTTCATTCAACTCCACGGCCCACTCTGCACCGCGTGTCTTGATCCACCGCCAGGGAAGGAGAGTCGCCGCCAGGCCCTGTCCCGCCACCCGCATGCTCAGGTTGAGCATTTCCCCTTCTCTCTTAACATCGTACTCGAGACCGCCCACAAAGGTGCCCCTGGCTACTTCTCCCGGTCCGGCGCCACCTTTCACCTGAAGCCGCCCTGCGCCGTGAAGAACGCCAATCCGGGCGCTGGTAGCGCCCTCCAGCGGGATCGTCACCTCCTGCGCCTCCGAGGACGGGACCTTGGCATACGCACCCCAAACGATCCACACACCGGCCGCTATGAGCAAGAACGCCCACAGCAACCCACAGATGGAAACCCGGATCAAGCCCAGGGCATCGAGCACGCCAATGGCGCCCAGGGCTACGAGGATCCCCCCTCCTGTCAGCGCGATTTTCCTCATCTCTTCTCTCCCCTCACAACCGAGTGATGGTACACTGTCAGGCTGCGACGACGAGACGGCAAGTGCCGTCGCCACAGCCGATCGGGCCATGCTAGCGGCGGACGCGCAGCAACCCCTGAACGACCATCAGCAAGCCCAACCCGACTACGAGCAGTGGCCAGTAGGGTCCCAGCCAGCCCAGCCCCCCAAGGAAGGAGCCGAATATTACGAACAGCACCAGGCCGACGAGGATCGGCCAACCACCTTCGCGCACGCCCTTGGCCGTTTGACCCTCGAGGATGCCCGCCAGAAGAATACCCACCCCGACGAAGCTGGGGATGAGCGCCCAGGCGTAGGCCCAGGTCTCCCACCTACCGGTGGTGGCCTGGAAGTACAGTATTCCGCCTATGCCAGCCACGATGCACGCAGGCACGGCCAAACCGGGCACCGCCGTCAACAGGGCAACCACTAACAGGATGCCCCCGATAGCGATAATGAACAAAGGCCAGGTGACCTCGAACTGTAGCCACACTTTCAGTCTCGGCAGCAGTTGCACGGCTGCAAACCAAGCCCCTATCAGGATCAGCAGCACTCCTCCCACTAGACTAGATCTTCGTCTACGCTCCATCATAGCCTCCTTGATCTGAAGTTGGACCACGACGTTATGAAGCTGAGGGCGCCCTAAGCGCCGCAGCAGGCCTGCTCTCTGCATTCGAGAGCCAGGGCCCGCCGCCGGATTCTGTTCCGGATTGTATGATACAGAACAGCAAACATCAAGCCCTTACTGACGTGGGAGAGCACGTAATACCGGCCGCTACGATCGACCAGCCCGCACGGTAGGCACAGAAAGCGGCACAGCACGCTCAAGCTGTCGCGGCACTCCGCCTCGTCTGGGTCGCCCCCCGGATCCCAGACAGTTGACATTACACTTGGAATGTGGAGCGCTTTGCCTTACAATCCATCATCATCACCAAGCCATGTGAGGTGCCCACTGCCCCGCGCTAAGGGTATGTCACCTGCCAATCATCATCTTCTTTCGATGCAACAGACAGTAGGAGGACAGAATGACAGAGGCGCAAAAGAAGGCGGACCTGGCAGGTCCCGGCATAGGCGACTATGAAGAGCTACGGATGATCCTTCCCCATGACTACACCTCTCTGCTCACTCCACGGGAGACGCAGAAGGCCATCTTCGTGGTGAAGAGTTACATCGAGGAAAACTTGTGCAAGAAACTCAACCTGATGATGGTTGCGGTCCCCTTGATCCTGGATGCGGCAAGCGGCGTCCAGGACTACCTGGATCGTGACGGCTCGCGCACCCCGATCCGCTTCCACATCTCCAA
>JBAVWD010000229.1:0-16715 GCA_049697655.1 Anaerolineae bacterium
TCCCCGCCAGCCTTCACCAGTAGTTCCTGGGGCGCCGGTTGGCGACTGCTTCCAGGAGGATCCTGACATAGTTGGGATCCCCTCGCACAGACCCGGAGAACCCACTGTCCGGCAGTTCTTCCGTCCCTCGTACGCGCACCAGCTCCCTGGCCCTTTCCACCATGGGCTCAACCATGGTCGCCAGGGACGCTGCACTATCGGCAGAAGGCTGAAGCTCCCTCAGCCTGTCGTAGAAGTCGCCGATCAACTCCGCGTACTCCGAACCCTCCTGGAACTGCTCAGGAGGGAGGCTATACCCGGCTGCAACCAGCTTCTCCCACACCCTGAAGACTTCTCCCGTCTTCTCCGAATCGCGAAACCACCCTGCCCCGTACAACTGGGTCAGTGTGGCGTTGACCTCCTCTATGCGGCTATCCACGGCGGATGACTCGCCGGCGGAGGTTTTCTCTCCGGACGCCTGGGGGATGAGCGTGGTCAGGTACTCCTGGATCTTGTCCGTCACGCCAACACCTGTGTGTGCCCTCACACCGTCCTCGATGTCCAGGAGCAGGGTGGCCAGGTTTCTCAGGCTTCCCCGCGGCACTCCCGCCACCTCGCCGAGGTCGCGAGCCTGCTTGGCCAGAGACAGCATCTTCCTGGAGAAGTTCAGCACATCTCCGAAGCTAAGGCTCTCTTGTTCCCAGCCGCGCTTTCTGGCAGCCATGTCTCTCACCCTCCTTCGTTCATCAAGCGTGCTTCGGATCGACTGTCCTACACCGACCCGGTGCAGGAGGCGGCAGCGCCAGCCGGATCTACGTCTCAAGACAGTCCCGATGACCGTCGAACGGCGCTGGGTCTCCCAGTGCGCTCTAGATCATCTCCTCATCGGGACCAAGAGCCCCAGGCTTCGCTTCTCTCGACAGGGCCGGCACTTTCCCAACTAGGATGAAGGCCACCGTGCCCACCATGGCCAGACCCACGATCAGGTACCAGACCGCCACAGGCATAACGTTATCATACACGTATCCACTGGCGATGGGGCCAATGCCGAAGGCTATCCCTCCTACCATGCCATAGACACCCATGTACCTGCCTCGCATGTCGATGGGCGCTATCCTGGCCACGAAGGAGATGGAGGTCGGGGCCCAGATCAGCTCGCCAATGGTGATTATCACCATGGCGAAGAGAAACAGCGACAAGTTGTTGGAGAGCGCCACGGCCAGTGCGCCCATTCCAGTCCACAAGGCGCCGGCAGCCATGATGTAGGCGTCGCGGTATCTCGCTGTAACCCGGGTCACCGCGAACTGGAAGAATACCACCATAAGAGCATTGACGGTCATGATCAGCCCGAACCCGCTCTCGGGGATGCCAAAACCCTCTTTCATGTACACCGGCAGTACTTGCATGAAAGGCTCATAGGCCATCCACAGCAAGATAGAAGCCAGACAGAAAGCGATGAAGCCGACGTCACCGAAGATGTACCTATAGCCACCCCCGGCTCGCTCTGGCTCCTCTGCTGCGGACAACTCCGGCTTGGTCTCCTTGACCAGCAACACCACCAGGAGCAAAGCAACCGTGGCGCCGACCGCCGCACTGCCGAAGGTGAGCATGTAGGAGGTAGCGGCCAGGAAGCCACCTATGGCCGGTCCGATGGCCACCCCTGCGTTCGACACCATCCTCAGGAGGGCGTATGCACTGGTGCGCTTCTCTTCCTCGATCAGGTCGGCGATCATGGCGTCGGATCCGATGCGAGAGGCTGGTTCGATGAGGCCGCTCATGGCGATGAGTACCGCGTACGCCCCCAGCGAGCCAAGCAAGGCGAAGCCCACCATCACCACAACTTCGTTCGCCAGTCCGGCAACCATGGCCACCTTGCGACCGTACCTGTCCACCACCGGCCCCCAGATGGCCTGGGAGAAAAGGCCCACGGTGGCACTGATGGCGAAGAGGAATCCGACCGTGGTCAGAGGGATCCCCAGTCGCTGCCGCAGATAGATCGTGAAGAAGGGCCAAACCAGACTGCCGCCAAGGGAACCGATGAACCTCTGGCAGAACAGGATCCAGAACTGCAAAGGGTATTCGGCTATGGTGCTTCTGATCCTGAAGAGCATGGTGATTCCCCGCACGTCCGGCGGTTCTGCACCGGGACGCACTTCGCCCTGGGACATAGCGGCCTTGGGCAATGCCCGCTATTATACCATGAAGAGGCGCCATGGCCAGTAGCCGGAACGAGGGTGTTGGAGAAGGGAAGAGCCATAGCCGTCGGAACCGCACATGGCCTGCCGAGTCTGGCGCACGGACTGCGGAGAGCCCGGGAACTTGCACGCGCCATGGGTTGCCGCCCTCTATGCAGAGGGATGGCAACCGCACACCCAGCAACAGGCCAAGTGGGCGCTGTGGTCGGGCCGTAACTAGTAGGGGAAAACGAGGCCCAGGGCTGCTAGTTCAGCTTTGACTCGCCTGTAGAGTTCCAGATACTCCTCGTTGGGGAGAGACGTGCCCACGTCGTAGCAGTCCTGAAACTCACTTCCCAAGGGCGCGTCGGCGATGTGGTCTTCGTACCTGGCCAGGATCATGAGGGCCAGTTCATTGGCCGCCTTCCGTGTCAGCCCCATGTAAGAGCAGGCGTGTCCAACCTCGGCGGCCAAGCGGGCCTCCAGGGGAGTGGCCCGATTCTTGTGCTTGTTGCGGGCTGGTGCCGCCTCCCAGAGATTGGCCCCGGACACGGTGCTGGTCAGCGCATGAGCCGCCGCCTCGTAGAGCACCATTTCCGTGGCCGGGCCTGCGTTCAGAAAGCCATTGGATACGGAGATGATCTTGCTGTTTCTGGCCACGGCCTGATGGCTCGCACTGGCGACCCACAAGAGCTCTCGGGTGGTGCCTGACGTGTAGTGGATGTGGAAGGGGAAGTTCATCTGATAGTGCGCCTGGTGCACCAGCAGACCCATGAGATGGTAGGCTACCTGTAACACAGCGGTTCCTTCAGCCCGGCCCGCGTAGCCACCAAAGATCGGCCCCGTGAGGCTCCCAGTGAAGCAACCGAATTGCTGGTAGTGCGCCACCTTGTTCAGCAAGGCGTTGTCGATCTTCAGCTCCGTTAGTCCGCCGACCAAGCGGCTGTCAGTGGTCCTGACCCCCCAGTCAGACTGGCTGACCGAGATCTGAGCCACGTCAGACTCTGCCGTTCCCGCCGCCACCAGGAAGATCCCCGGACGCCCCACCAGCCTGGCTGCCTCGCGGAGGCTCATGGCATGCTCCATGCTCCCCGCCAACTCCGTGGGCGTCTTGGCCTTGATCTTGAGGCCCATGCTCTTCTCGAGGATCGGTGCACAAAAACCGTCGGCCAGGGGCTCTTTCAGGTAGGCCACGCACATGGGCAGGAAGAGCTCTTCGTCGCAGGAGATGTCCGGGCTGAAGATCACGAAGGGAGGCTCCTCGTCCTCCACATCCCGGTTTCTCAGCCGACGGCTATCCTTTCCCGAGCCAACCAGGTATTCCCCAGGAATCAGGTACAGCGCTTCCCGGACCTCGCTCTCGTCGAAGGTGATAATACGATGAGTGTCCACGCATAGCACACCCACCTCCAGAAAGAACTCCAGTCCCGCCTGCCACACCGCGTCCGCCAACCCATCGTCGCTGGGGATAGGGGTCCCAGGATCGTACTCTATCCCGTGTTTCTTGATCACCTCCCGCATCTTGGGCAGGAAGCGCTCCATGGTGAAGGCCTCGTCCTCACAAAAAGGCCCGGTGCGTGCACGCTCCAGGATCTCCCACATCTTATAGGGTGGCGCTGGCATGGCCCCTCCTCGCCTCCATCGCCCTGTCCAAGGCCGTCACAGCCTGCATAGCGTTTTCCGCCCACGAATCGGCGCCGATCTCCTCTGCCCATTCTGGCGTTACGGGCGTGCCCCCCACCATGACGAGGAACCGGTCACGCAGTTTCATGTCCTTCAGTAGCTCCACTATCTCCTGCTGACCAGGCATCGTCGTGGTCATCAGTGCCGAGGCGCCGATGACATCGGCCTCCAATTCCTGCGCCTTCTTGATGAAATCCAGGGCATTGACGTCGGGCCCCAGATCGTGAACTGCATACCCGTTCACCTCCAGGAGCAAGGCTACGATGGTTTTGCCGATCTCGTGGATGTCTCCTTCCACCGTGCCGATGACCACGGTGCCCTTCTGCCGCCGTTTCTGCCGTAACTGTTCAAGATGGGGGGTTAGCGGCTCCAACGCCTTCTGCATCGCCCTGGCCGCCAGCATCATCTCAGGAAGGAAGACCTCCATACGCTCGAAACGATCGCCCACCTCCCTGATAGCATCCGTCAAGGCATCCACCACCGTCAGAGGATCCACGTCCGCCGCCATGGCCTGTTGGACCAGGGCTAGAGCATCCTCGTCCTCACCATCTTGCACCGCCTGCACCAACCTCTGGACAATCTCCATAGCAAGTTCCCTCCTCACTAGGATGTGCCTGAACTGGGGTCTCTCTCGGCGGCTGGTTCTCTTCCGCCACGGCTAGCCACCCGGCCCGGCACGCGCATATTGTATTCTATTTGCAGCCGGGCGGCAACGGATACCCTCCAGGAGGATCACAAAGGTTCCGCACCATGGGAGACGCGCCCTGAACATACTCAACGCCCTGATCGCTGCATCTCCTGGACTTGCCCGCACGACCGCCCCTTGTAGCGCGCCCCTGGCTATGCTACAATCGCTCGAGGGAAGGGAGAGGGCAGAAAGCGGCTACGGATGAGAGCGTCCAGGCTTTCTTGAAACCCCTGGACCCGCTGGATGACTCAAACGATGGCGGTGCCGCCTCTGCCCTGGCACGCCCTTTTCCATCGGCAAGCAGGGATTGGAGCCGGAGGCCGTTCCCCGCCAAATGGCCCCAAACAGAGACGCTGCCGCAGGAGTTGTAGGGTGGCGCGCGCGACGACTCGCCAACCTTTGCGGCTGCGGGGCACGCCCACAGCCCCCACGAGGCCAGCGTTGTGCAGAAGAGGGCACCCCGCCAGGGCCATCCAGCAAGCGGTCGTTCAGGCGGTCCGCGCTCCCTTGGCCGATCTGTTGGCTGCCGTTGGACCTTCACGCAGGTCTGGCACAGACTTGAGCACACAGGGGGGAGGATGAAAAAAAGTCCTGCTATGCGAGCCCAACATCAGCGAGGGAAGAGACGCGGAAGTCGTGGAGCAGGTCCTTGATCAGGTCCGCCGGGCCGAGCAGGTGAAGATCATCGACTATTCCTCCGACGCCGATCACAACCGCTCGGTGCTGACCTATCTTGGCGAACCCGAGCCGGTGCTCGAGGCGACCAAAGCCATGGCAGCGAAGGCGCTGGAGTTGATAGACATGACGAGACAGCGAGGTTCGCATCCACGCCTGGGTGCGGTGGACGTGGTGCCCTTCGTTCCCGTGCGCAACGTCGAGACCAGCGAGGCCGTAGATGTTGCCCGCCGCTTCGGTAAGTTCGTGGGAGGCCTGGGCGTGCCCGTCTACTATTACGAAGCAGCGGCAACCAGGCCCGAGAGAGAACAGTTGCCCCATATCCGCAAGGGCCAGTACGAGGGGCTGGCGGAGAAGCTGAAGGACCCAAGGTGGGTACCCGATGACGGTCCGGCAACCTTCAACGCCAGGTCTGGCGCGCTTGTGACGGGTGCGCGCTTCCCCCTGATCGCCTTCAATGTGAACCTGCTCACCTCCAACCTCTCCATCGCCGAGCGGGTCGCCAGAGCCGCACGGCACATTGATGGCGGCTATCGCCATGTGAGGGCCATGGGGTTGTCCCTGGAGAAGGAGGGCATGGTCCAGGTCTCGATGAACCTGGTCAACTATGCCAAGACTCCCATCCCCCGCGTGTGGGAGACTATCCGCTGCGAATGCGCGCGCTACGGCGTCAGCATCTCGGGGACTGAGCTTGTGGGCCCGGTGCCGCTGGGCGCCGTGGAAGACGTGTTCAAGTACTATCTACAGGCCCACGACTTCTCATCGGAGCAGATCATCGAAACCGCTCTGATTGACTAGCCTGGCCGCGCGGCTGCTCGTTCACGGCGTTCTAGGCCCGATCTGCGGTTGAAGTAGGTCCTTCAAGAGCGAACTGGATACTTCCTGTTGACTACTCCACCTGAAAGGGAGAGAGGAGAAGGGGTGATGCCAGCACAGATCCTCTATTCGGTGAAGGCCCAGCGCGGGCCAACGCTGCGCTGCAAGGGTTGGAAGCAGGAGTCGCTGCTGCGTATGCTGGAAAACAACATGGAGAACGCAGAGGCGCCGGAGAGGTTGGTGATTTACGGCGGCATGGGCAAGTGCGCGCGCAACTGGGAAAGCTTCCATGCGGTCGTGGAGGAGCTGAAGAACCTGGAGAACGACGAAACCCTGGTCATGCAGTCTGGCATGCCCGTGGCGATCTTCAAGACTCATCGTCTGGCACCACGCGTGCTGATGGCCAACACCAATATCATCAAGCCGACCTGGGAGATCTTCTACGACCTTCAGGACAGGAATCTGACCATGTTCTCTCAGTACACGGCCGGGCCCTGGGAGTACATCGGCACCCAGGGCGTGATCCAGGGCACCTTTGAGACACTGGGGGCTATCGGCAATCAACACTTCGCTAGCTCGCTTGTCGGTCGCATCTACTTCACCGCCGGCCTGGGCGGCATGGGCAGGAACCAGCCGCGCGCCATGACCATGCACGGCGGAGTCTGCGTGGTGGTGGATGCCAATCCAGCCATGATCGAACGCGCTCTCGCGCGGCATTTCCTGGATGCTCAAGCTGGCTCGCTGGAGGAAGCGATCGACCTGGCGGAAGAGGCCAAGGCCGAGAGGCGTCCCCTGGGTGTCGGCGTCCATGGCAATGCGGCTGAGATGTTCCCCAAGGCGCTGGAGACAAACTGGAAGCCCGACATCGTCTCCGAGATGTGTCCTTGCCACGATCCGTTCTCCTACATCCCCGCCGGATACACACCGCAGGAAGCGGCAAAGCTGCGCGCAACCGACCGCCCACTGTACCTGGAGAAAGCTCGCGAGTCCATGAAGCGCCAGTTGCGAGCGATGATCGAGTTTCACGACACAGGGGTGCAGACTTTTGAGTACGGCACAAGCATCCGCAAGGAGTGTCGCGATGCCGGCATGCCCCGAGAAGAGGCGATGACCATACCGGGCTTCGTGGCCGCCTACATCCGGCCACTGTTCTTGCTCGGGCGCGGTCCCTTCCGCTGGACCTGTCTCTCTGGCGAAGCCAGCGACCTGGCCACGCTGGACGATCTCGTCCTGGAAATGTTCCCCTACGACAAGACCACGGCGAGATGGATCCAACTGGCTCGGGAGCATCTTCCCATCGAGGCCCTGCCAGCGCGGGTGTGCTACCTGGGCTTCGGCGAACGCAAGGCCTTCGCCCTCAGGGTGAACGGCATGATCCGCGAGGGCCGGTTGAACGGGCCCGTAGCCTTCTCGCGCGACAACCTAGACTCAGGGTCCATCGTCAATCCCACCTTCGAATCGGAGAATATGAACGACGGCAGCGATCTGATCTCCGACTGGCCCTACCTCAACGCTCTGCTGAACACAGCGGCCATGGCTGACCTAGTCGCCATCCAGGCCAACTACTCCATGGGCGAGGCGGTCCACACCGGGGTGACGATGATCGCCGATGGCAGCGAGGAGGCCGATCTGCGCCTAGAAGCCTGCATGACTACCGATTCCGGCATTGGCGTGGTGCGCCATGCGCAAGCTGGCTACGACCTAGCCCGCCAAGTGGCCGAGGGCAAGGGTCCCCTGACCAGGGAGAGGATCAAGGTTCCTCTGTGGTGGAGCCCGCAGGCGACCTTTGGCCCTGAGGGAAGTGCCGAGGTTCGCGCGGGCCCGCACACAAGCCAGGAGGAGTGAGATGTGCGGCGCCGTTCCGACCAGACCCCGCGCTGACCTAGTGATCTCCGGTGCGGCAGAGGTCTTGACCTGTGTCCATGAGGGTGATGATCTCATCGGACGCCGCCCAGGGGCGCAGATAGCGATCGCCGGCGAGAGGATAATCGCCCTTGGCTCTCCCGCCGACATGGCCCGGCAGGTGGACACAACCGCAGCCGAAGTCCTTGATGTCTCGGGCAAGATCGTGGCCCCGGGCTTTGTGGACTGCCACACCCACCTGGTCTTCGGAGGCTCGCGCGTCCAGGAGTATGCCGCTCGCATGACCATGGAGGCCATCCAGGTGCAGGGGCTGGGCATCCCCAGCGGAATCCAGGCCACGGTGGCCATGACCCGGGCCGAGAGCGTCGATTCGTTGACGGCCAGCGCTGCACAGCGGGTGCAACGTATGTTCCGCCATGGCACGACAACGCTGGAGAGCAAGAGCGGATATGGGCTGAGCTTGGCAGAGGAGATCAAGCAGCTTGAGGTCAACCAAAGGCTGCAGGCTAGCCAGCCGGTGGATGTGGTGAGCACTTTCCTCGGCGCTCACGATTTCCCGCCCGAACTGCCCCGCCACAAGTATGTCGAACTCCTCATAAAGGAGATGATCCCCAAGGTGGCTGAGCTGGTTCTGGCCGAGTTCTGCGACGTGTACTGCGATCAGGGGTACTACACCGCCCAGGAATCCCGATCCATCCTGGAGGCGGGCGTACAAGCTGGGCTTAAGCCCAAGATCCACGTGGATGCGTATGCCGACATCGGCGGGGCAGCGGTGGCGGCCGAATTGGCGGTGGTCTCGGCCGACCACCTGAACTGCACTGACCGCGCCGCCCTGCGCAAGTTGGCGGAGGCAGGCACGACCGGCGTGGTCATGCCGGGGCTCGATTTCGCCGTCCGGCATCCCCGCCCCGTTGACGCGCGGGCGATACTCGCTGAAGGCGTGACTTTGGCCCTGGCCACAGACCTTTGTCCCGCCTGTTGGCTGGAGTCCATGCAGATGGTGATGCAATTGGCGTGCCGCCAACACCGGCTAGCGCCTGCGGAGGCCCTCTATGCAGCAACCAGCGGCGCCGCCCGCGCGCTGGGCCTCCAAGCCGACCGCGGCTCTCTGGAACCTGGCAAACTAGCGGACATACAAGTATGGGACTTGCCGACCTTTGAGGACGTTATCTATCGCCTTGGCCACAACGCCGTGACCACGGTGATAAAACGGGGAAAGGTCTATCACTTTGTGGGGGTTGCCTGATGATAAAGCTAACCGGTCAAGCGCTGACGATTGAGGAAGTGATAGCTGTGGGCCGGCACGGGGCGCCCGTGGCGTCCCTGAGCGAGGAGGTCCAGGAGCGCATGCAACGGACCCACAACTGGGTTGCGGCCTCGATTCGCGACAGCGGCGAAGTGATCTACGGCGTCAACACCGGCTTCGGCTCCTTGGCCACCCAGCATATCGCCGCCGGGGAGGCCCGCAAGCTCTCGCGCAATGTGATCTTGTCCTGCATCGTCGGCGTGGGACCCCCACTGTCATTGGAGATCGTGCGGGCGATGATGCTTATCCGAGCCAACGTCTTTGCCAAAGGCCATTCCGGCGTCCGCCCCGTCGTCGCCCAAACCCTGGTGGACATGCTCAACGCTGGCGTAACGCCCCTGGTGCCGTGCAAAGGGTCGCTGGGTGCCAGCGGAGACCTGGCGCCGTCGGCCCACATCGCCGTCGTTCTGACGCGAGATGTGGAGGAAGGGGATGGCGGCTATAGCGGGCAGGCGTGGCTCGGCGATGAATTGCTGCCCGGCGCCGAGGCCATGGCTCGCGCCGGGATCGAACGCCTGGTCCCCGAGGCCAAAGAGGGCTTGTCGCTGACCAATAGCACCGGTTTTATGGTGGCAGCCGGAGCCCTGGCCACGCACGATGCACAACACCTGCTGCTCCACGCCGAAATCGCGGCCTCCCTCAGCCTGGAGGCGCTGCTGGGTGTTTCGAATGCCTTTCATCCAGCGCTGCATGCAGCCACTGGCCATGCTGGCCAGGCCAAGACGGCCAGCCATATGCGGGCCCTGATCGAGGGCAGCAAACTTGTCGATTCTCTTCCTGCGCGCGTCCAGGATGCCTACAGTCTGCGCTGCATCCCGCAGGCCCTCGGTCACATTGGCGACTTGTTGACCTTCTTGCGCGAACGGTTCAACGTCGCGTTGAACGCGGCCGCCGATAACCCGCTCATCTTCGCGGACTCGTCGAGCAAGACGTCCTACAGAGCGCTCTCCGGCGGGAACTTCCATGGCCAGGGGCCGGCTATGTGGCTCGACATGCTGGGTATCGCCCTGGCCGAGGTGGGCAGCATCGCTGAACGCCGCATCTTCCGCCTGTTGACCCCCGAACTGAGCTCCGGCCTGCCCTCCATGCTCGTCCCGACCAGCGGCCTGGATAGCGGGCTGATGATGGGACAATACACCGCCGCAGCGCTGGTCTCTGACAACAAGACACTGGCTCACCCGGACAGCGTCGACTCGATCCCTTCCTGTGCCAATCAGGAAGACTACGTCAGCATGGGGGCCAACGCCGCGCGCCGCGCTCTGGAGATCGTGGACAACATCCGCCACATCGTAGCCATCGAGTTGCTGACGGCAGCCCAGGCAGTCGACCTGCGTCCGGACGGACCTGCTCTTCTGGGACGAGGAACCGCCGCCGCCTACGCCAAGATCCGAGAGCATGTGGCTTTCCTGGAGCATGACCGCCAACTCACGCCCGACATCGACGCGCTGGCGGAGCTCATCCGGCGCGATGAACTGCTGCAGGCCGTGCATGGAGCCGTGGGCACCGCCTCGGAGTGAGTTCAGTCTCCCGGAGGTCTGGAGCTTCTGCGACGGCGTGATCCCCCTCAGAGGACGTCGACCAGTGCTTCTAGAAGCTGCCACAGCACAAGGGGATAGGACTGGCTCAACTCGCTCCGACCTCTTGTGGGGGAGCCATGGGTCTGATACAATCGAGGGCGAAAGACAGAGCGCAGGGGGCAGAGAATGGGATTCCTGGACAGGTTGGCTACTGGCGAGACGATCTTGGCCGACGGCGCCATGGGGACCATGCTTCAAGCCGCGGGTCTGGAGAAGGGGCATGCCCCCGAGGAGATGAACCTCACGCACCCCGACACGGTACTCGCCGTCCACCGGGGATACGTTGACGCCGGTTCTGAACTGATCCTCACCAACACCTTTGGCGCCAACCGCTTCCGGCTAGACAAGTATGGGCTGGCCGACAGAGTCTATGAGATCAGTCGCCTGGCAGCGGAGATCGCCAGAGAGTCGGGCGCCGTTTTCGTGGCTGGCTCCATGGGTCCGACGGGGGAGTTCTTCGCCCCGGTGGGGAACCTGAACGCCGAAGAGGCTAAGGAGACTCTTGCAGAGCAAGCCAGAGGGCTGGCCGACGGCGGGGTCGACGTCCTCGTCATCGAGACCATGTCCGATCTCAAGGAGGTGGAGACGGCCATACAGGGGGCACGTGACAGCACTGATTTGCCCATCCTCTGCACCATGACCTTCCAGCATAAGCTTCACACTGTGATGGGGGTCAACGCCAGGGACGCAGCCACAACGCTCAGTGGCTGGGGCGTGACAGCCATGGGGGCCAACTGCGGCACAGGCCCAGAAGAGGTGGAGAAGGTGTTGGAGGAGATGAAGCGGACTTCTCCCCAGGCCATCTTGATAGCCAAGCCCAACGCCGGGGTCCCCCGCCTGGTTCAGGGGCGCACCGAATATGATGCTTCCCCTGAGCTGATGGCCCAGTACGCCCAGCGCTTCGCGGACCTGGGAGTAAGGATCATAGGTGCCTGCTGTGGCTCCACACCTCAACACATCGCGGCCATGGCCCGTGCCCTGGGCACGCCCTCAGCCCTTTGACGCGGCTCTGTGGAGTCCGTTTGATCGCATCGCGCAAGCGCACTAGGCGTTGCGCAGCGTGCGTTCGGAGTCTGTGGGTGTTGCATTTGCGGACCAATGGGGACTGTGGTATATTGGCAGAGGACTCACGCAGGGCATCGGCTCTGCGGATTCGCACAGTTGGGACGTTGTTGCTCAGGCACCGGGGACGTTAGGAGCCGGGCCAGCGGCGACGCCCACCCATCCACGGGACACATGGAGAAGATGATCCGTCCCGTGCAGTGATTGACGGTGCATGAAACAGGCTCACAGAGAGAAAGGAGTGCGAGAACGATGGATGCGTACTGTGTCAAGTGCAAGACGAAGCGGCCGTTGACAAATGCCAAGGAAGTGGTGCTGAAGAACGGACGTCCCGCTCTCAAGGCGACTTGCCCCGTCTGTGGCACCAGCATGATGCGGTTCGTCAAGAAAGGTTCCTGAGCCGCACACAAGCGCAGTGTTTCCGTCAGGTGCTGTGCCTTTCGAAGGCGATGCCCTGTCCTGGGGCTCGATCCAACGAGCACAGCGTCTGACGGAAACCTCTTGGAGCAGACGCAGCACTCTGAATCGACAGAGGCTCGCATCCTGTCAGGGCGGTCTCGGCCACAGATGCGGCGCCACGGACACCTGTGGGGCTGTTCCCCTGCGTCAAAGCGACACACGGTCTCACTGGACGCCGGGCAAGGCTGCGCCCTGGCCCAGTTACTTGCTACAGTGACCCAGTGACGATCGGCCAGCTGTCATGCATCACTCAGCCACCAGAATCCATCTCGGCGTTCAAGGCTTCAGCCCCCAGGACTGGATAGGCACATTCTATCCGCCCCATTTCACGGCCAAGGAGTTCCTCCCCTTCTACGCCCGCGTGTTCGACACCGTGGAAATCAACAGCACCTTCTATGCCATACCATCCACATCCACGGTAAGATCGTGGACGGACCGCACACCTCCTCGCTTCATCTTCGCCTGCAAGATGCCGCAAGATATAACCCACGATCAGCAGCTGAAGGGAGTGGAAGAGAGACTCACTATCTTCCTCGACAAGATGAGGAACCTGGGAGAGAAGCTGGGCCCGGTGGTGATCCAGTTCCCACGCTCCTTCACCCGGCGCTTTGAAGACAACCTCCGATTTTTCCTTCCACTGCTGCCAGAGGACATCAGGTTCGTCGCCGAGTTCCGCAGCGATTCCTGGAACGACGAGGAGGTGTTCGGCCTCTTGAGGGAGTTCAACCTTGCGTGGTGCATCAACGACTGGCAGGACTTGCCACCCGTGGTGGAGACCACCACGGACTTCGCGTACCTGCGTCTCGTGGGCTATCACCGGGAGTTCAAGTATCTGGGGGAGGTGCAGAGGGACCGCTCAGAGGATCTGGCCAACTGGGCGCGCACGGTCAAGGAGCTCGCCACCAGAGTCCCACGGATCTACATTTATGTCAATAATCACTATGCGGGCCATGCCCCGGCCACGGTGAATCGGCTGGCTGAATTGCTGGACCTCCCCACCGTCGATCCCCGCAGCTTGTGGCCCGAGCAGAGCAACCTGTTCCCCGACGAAAGAGAGTAAGGCAGTTATTTGCTGGGCGCTTCCGGCTTGCACACCACGGAGCGCAAGTGGTGAGCGCCACTCGGTACCTCAGTCCTTCGGCAAACTGAACTGAGATTCTGGCCACTCTCCCATCAGACGAGTTGGGCCAGACTCCAGTACGTCAGTGACCTCGAAGAAGGCAGCGTACTTCCCAGGGTGGGCCGTGAAGTCCTCGTCCAGCCGGTCGTAGGAGCCGTACTCCTCGATCTCTCGCCAGATCTCAAGTTGATACTCCCCACCGAAGGCAAACTGCACGGCGTAGGCCCTCACCGACTTGGTGCCGGGAGAGACCTCGAAGGCGGCCTTGCCTTTTTCGTGCCACCACTCAACTGCTGCCGCGCCCTTGCCCGGCTTGATCTTAGCGGTGGTCACCTCGTGGATGCGATACTTCTCCACGGCTGGAGCCTCCTCCCACAGAGTGTCAACGCGGTGCACGGTATATCGCCGAGGACCGGAGTTGGTCGGGCACCATCCGCCTTGCCGAACGGCACCGTCCTCGGTCACATACTAGAACACGTCCGTTGAGGCAGGAGGTTCACTTTTCGGCCAAAGAGGCGCCACAATATTCGCAGAAGGCGTTGCCCACCGGGTTGTCCGCACCGCAGGAAGAGCACGACTTCACAGCCGGTTCCGACACCGCGGTAGCTCGCGTCTTCACAGCTGGTTCCGATACCAACGAAGGCTCTGGCCTGGCGACAGGCTCCCTCGGCGCTGCGGGCGCTGGCGCCTGAGGGGCCTCCTCTCTGCTCTCCGCCTTGGGTTTTCTGCGCCCCCTGACCACCAGCAACGCGATCACCACACCCACAGCGATGGCGACGGGCACAAGACAAACGCACGATAAAACCACCATCTCCTGGATACCCAACGACCCAAGTCCTTCCATCCTCAGTCACCTCCTTTTCTGCCCGGTGCGCCTTCGAGGCACAGACGGGCCTAGCGATCCTTCAACGCCCCTCCACAATACGGGCACGCCACCCAGTCGGGTTCGGTGCGCCTGCCGCATCCTGGACACTCGGTGGCCAACCGGGCACCACAATGGGGACACGCCTGCCAGTCTTCCTCTGCGGGCTTGCCACACTCAGGACACATTCGGGGACGCGCCTCTCCCAGCACGGGCTCAGCCTGGGCCGCCTCCCCCAGAACGGGTTCTTCGACGCCTGTCTCTGTTGGTTCCTCTCCCTCCTCTTCCAACCGATGACCACACCTGCCGCAGAACAGAGTGCCGGGCTTGAGGGAGTGACCGCACTCGGGGCACTCATCCACCGGTCTCTCTTTGCCGGCATCCTCGGCCTGAGACGTCTCTCCTTCCCCACTGTCCAGCCCATGGCCGCACTTGCCGCAGAACTGGATTCCTGCTCGGAGAAGGTTGCCACACGTCGGGCAGAGCACCGCCTCCTGTTCATCGGCCGCTACCGAGGTCACCAGCAAAGCCTCCTGCAACTGCGCCTCAGCCGCCGATGCCGGAGCGACACCGGCTGGCGTCTCTATCTGCGGTGCCTCCTCCGCCTCGTCCGGCGCCATCGCACCCCCGCCCGGAGCAGTCACGATGGCACGGCGGGTATCGTTCTCCATCAGCCAAAGATGGT
The DNA here is from genome assembly GCA_049697655.1 of Anaerolineae bacterium. GTDB lineage: Bacteria > Chloroflexota > Anaerolineae > UBA7937 > B3-Chlor > JAUVXJ01. The sequence continues at coordinate 14,950 of JBAVWD010000229.1, forward strand.
CGACCGAGATGGGAATCCGGTTCTCGTAAGCCTCCATCAGCTGGTCGTAGAGCTTCTCCCCTCTCCGTCCTTCGAACTTGCCGATGGCAGGGTTCAACCACTCGAGGCCAGCGAGTTCATGCTCGAAGATGGTACCTTCCTTGCCACCGGTGCGAATCAGGCGCCCGGCTAACACAATCTGCCGGCCCACCAGGCCCTTCTTGAACCTGGGGCGGGCCAGTCCGATGCCCACGCACTCGCGCTTCCTCACCTTACCCCTTTGCCACGTCCGCCCCTCTGTGTCCACCTCGAACCAGTAGGAGCGACAAAGATCACTGGCCACCGTCGCCGCCCTGTAGAAGATCACCCGGTATGGCGACACGGCCACGTACACCCCGAAGTCAGTATGCTGACGCGTGGAGAACATCTCGGTGTCCACCTTGCCGATCCACAACACTCGCTCACCGGCGAAGGTGGCCACGGCTGTCGGCTCTCCACTACCAAGCCTATCCTTGCGCTTGTAGAAGGGCGAGGGACTCCCGTTAGACCAGTTCTCCATCAACCGCTCGAAATCACGTTGGCTTATCTCCACGTCTGCCTCCGATCAACCGCTCGCGAGCGATCAGTCACCCTCCCCTAGCTCAGAGGGATCTGCCCCGCCTCCACAAGATAATACCAAGACCCGCCAGCGGGAGAGCCAGGCCAGAGCAAGGACAGATACTGCCACGGCCCTCCCCTTGAGGTTCATCGCCCTCTACGGCCGGAGTCGCTGCCGTCGCCTGGCCTTGCACCAAAAGGGCCAGATCGTCTACCCACAGCCTACCCTCAGGATGAGACACCTCAGGCGCAGAGAAGTCGAAGCTAATGCCAAGCACATGGGCCGCGTCGAACTCCGCCACGCCACCCTCGCCAGCCCAATCAGGCTTCGTGAACTCACCCCAGGGTATCTGCACCGGCGTCCAATCCTCGTCACCACTTGATGGAATCGTCAACTCCTTCTGGAAGGGGGTCGGCTCTTGGGGATCGCCAACGTGCAGAGTCACCGCCACCACCATCGCCGGATCGTCGCTGCGCATCCACATGGAGATGCCGTCACCAGCACCCCAGTTCTGTGGGGTCTCGAAGCTCCGACCGCACCCAGCCCAACCTCCGGCAGTGATGCTGTGTTGCACCAGAAGTGACGCGGCACCACTGTGAGTTGTCCCCGGGTCTACAGTGCACTCGATGGTGGTCTCCCCTCCATCCGTCCAGACCTCCCAACCGGCGCCCGGATCATACCCCTCGAAGTCGTCAATGAGCGAGGTGCCCGCCTGCTCAATGGGACCCGAGACCTCCTGCGCCGGAGATGCCACCTCTACCGCCTCCTGGGTCGGCGAGGCCTGTGCGGGGGGGCGCGGTGCCCCACCACTGTAGCTCCTGATGGCCTCATCCAGGAAGGCCACCAAGAGAGGTCCGATGGTGCGGTTGGCCAACTCGTTGGGGTGGGCGTCATACTCATCCGTCCTGTACTCAGACTTCAGGAAGTTGTCGCCGCCCGCCAACTGTCCGAAGAAGTCGTACACGAAGACGTTGGCATGGCCGGACAGGTACTCGTCCGATTGCAGCCAGTTGGCGAACGCCCGCGCCCGCGCAGCCGCGTCTGGGCTGCTATCGACCGGTAACTCTGGCGGTTGGGTGACGATCACGAAGATCTTGTCGGGATACTGGTCCATCCGCTCGCCGATGGAGAGGTAGTAAGATTTGTACTCCTCCAGTTGCGCATCGTCCCCGATATTGCTCACCGGGAA
>JBAVWD010000230.1:0-2486 GCA_049697655.1 Anaerolineae bacterium
GGGTGAGGCAGATCGTGGCGGATGCCTCAGGCGTGGGAGCCGGGCTGGTGTCCTTTCTGTCCTCCAAGGGAGCCTTCGGGGCGAAGGTTATCCCCTTCCAGTTTTCGCCGCCCAAGAGGAAGAGCGACCTGGGCTGGGATTTCCTGACGGTGGTGGAGACCGGACGCTTCAAGATGTTTCGCGACGATGGATCCGCCGACTGGTCTGAGTTCTGGCGGCAGGTAGATGAGTGCCGGTACGAGGTGGCGGAGGGTGAGGAGAAGCGGATGAAATGGGGGGTGGTGGACCCCACCATCCACGACGATCGGGTGATCTCCGCGGCACTGGTGGCGGAGCTGGACCGGGTCAAGTGGGTCGTGCCGGGCAGGTCGGTGGTGATCCACAGGAGGGACGTCCTGGAAGAGATCGACTCGGAGGGAGGGTTCTAGGATCGCGAATGGCGCGAAGCGGGCGAAGGACGCGAAAGGGAAACGCTGGCGCCGGATTTGCAGTCCGGCGCAGAGGAGGAAACCATGCTCAGACCCGGGTTGCACTTTCACAACGGTAGCCGGATCACGCCGGCGGATCTGGATATCATCAGGCGGTGGTCACCTCTGAGCCTGCTGGAGGCCATGGAGGGGGTCGTGGAGGGCCAGACGGAACTCATGCGGGATGCGTGGGAGCTGGCCGGGCGGCCGCCGCTGGTGTTGAGGCGGTACTACACGCCGCGGCGCGGGGGTCCTGCGGTGTGGGGAACGCACGCTATGGAGACCGTAGCTCTGGCGCAGCGGTGTCTGGACGTGGGGATCCCGTTAGAGAAGCTGATGCTCAAGCCCTTCAACGAGCCGAACATGCCGCAGTGGGCCCAGTGGGAGGGGTTCGGCGACACGGAAGAGGACATGAAGCGGTACAACGAGGCGCTCCTGCTGTTCATCCAGACGGCGAAGAGGGAGCTCCCTGGGATCAAGATCGGAGGTCCCCATCTCACCGTGGGTAACAGGGACGTCAGATTCCCCAATGACCCGCAGGCGGTGTACTACTACCACGGCCGGGACGGGAAGTTCGAGAGCAGCCCTTGCGCCGCCGCGCTCAGCGCGCTGGACGTCCACTTCGTGCACACCTACGGCATGGCACCAGGCCAGTACGCGGACCGCGCTCATGGCCTCAGGTTCTTGGAGTACGAGCGCTACTTGAAGGGCAAGCCGGTCTACATCGTCGAGGGTGCCTATGGCATCAACTCCGGACAGGCGCCAGATCAGAACACGGTGCGTGGTCAAGAGACGGTGGCCTACCTCCGTCTGTTGGGCGACAAGTACCCCCAGGTGAAGGGCATCTCTCTCTGGATCGGAGGCGACCCAGGCGCCGGCTGGTTCGCCTTCTGCCACTCCAACGGACCAAACCCTGAGTCGCACAGGCCGGTCGTCTACGCCGTGGAGGCAGCGTGCAAAGCCGGCGGAGGGCAGGTAGAGCCGGCACCCGAACCCTCCCCGGCACCCGAGCCGACGGTCACGCCAGCGACCGTGGACTGGGACGGACTCACCGACGCCATGAAGAGCGCGGTCGCGATCACCGCTGCTCCCAGGTCCTCAGAACCCCACTGGAAGGCCACCAGAGTCGAGGTCCAGCCCCAGGCGGACAAGATGGTCCTGTACGCGGTGCTCCCTGTAGGTGCTGCGGTCCAGGTCCGCTTCTCCTGGGCAGGCGGTGAGCACTTTGGTGCACCAAAGGCAGACCCCTACGAGCCGGAGGGGGCCAGGGAGTGGGCCGCCTCCATGCCCATGTTCGCTCCCTGGGGAGCTTATGGCGTGGAGGTGGTGGGCAACAGCGAGCGCGTGAGCGGGCTCGGGCTCTACGGGTCGGACCTGGACCCACGCTTCAAGGGACACCACCCCGTGCTGGTCTACTTCGAGCGGGTGACCGGTGTACCAGGGCCGGAGCCCGAGCCTGAACCTGAACCCGAACCGCAGCCTGAACCGCAGCCAGAGCCACAAGCCACCCAGCCCTACAAGCTCTTGACGGCCTTCGCCAGACACGGCATCCCCGACGTGGTGGACCTCCGCAACGAGATCGAGTCCTTCTCCAACATGCCGGAGCTAGACAAGCTCTGGCGGCCACTGAACCTGATCCGGCTGGTCGTGGTGCACCACAGTGGCTCGGAGCTCGCCACGCAGACGCCGCTCTCCATCGCCAGGTACCACGTCAGCAAGGGAGCCGCCACCATACCGTACCACTTCTGCATCGACTTCCAGGGCCGGCTGTTCTTCACCGCCCGTCTCTGCTGGCGGCTGCCGCACAGCGGCAAGGAGTCCACCAACGCCGAGGGCATAGGTGTCTGTGTCCTGGGCCACTACGACAAGCAGCAGCCGACCGACGCACAGCTGGACACGCTGAGACGTCTCATCTGGTCAGTGTTGCCTGAGTTCGCCGGCGGAGGCTGGGGCTTGTACCGAGGGCTGTACGTTATCCCCCACGGCCGCCTGGTGAAGACGCTATGCCCAGGAGCCAAC
>JBAVWD010000231.1:0-2202 GCA_049697655.1 Anaerolineae bacterium
CTCCAAGAAGGAGGAAAGAAAGAATGAACACCGCGCGACTGCGTTACCTGGCCCTGGTGCTGCTCGTGGCCCTTCTCGCGACCAGCACCCTGGCCTGCGACCTCTTGGGAGGGCCCACCAAGCCCACGATCACCATCACCGCCCCCACCAGCGACGCCCAGTTCGAGGTGGGAGAGGAGGTCAACGTCCTCTCCTCGGCCAACGACGCCAAGGGCGTGACCAGGGTAGAGCTACTGGTGGACGGCGACCTCTACCGCACCGATTCCAGCCCCGGCGCCGAGGGCGAGAAGTCGCTGGCCATGGCCCAGACCTGGACGGCCAGCGACCTGGGGATGCACACCCTCTCCGTCATCGCCTACAACGTGGACGGCGCAGCCAGCGAGCCCTGGGCGGTGACCATCGAGGTCGTGGGAGCAGGTGGAGTGGTCACTCCACCCACGCCTACCTCGCAGGGCGCTCCGCCAGCGGCGACCAACACGCCTCCTCCACCAGGGGCCACAGCGACCACGCCCCCGCCACCGACGCAGACCGTACCTCCACCGCCGCCTACCGACACGCCCGGGACCGAGCTGCCGGACCTGGTACTGGACAGGCTGTCCATCAACCCCAGCGACCCGGATTGGGGCGATTCCATCCAGGTGGCCGTGGACGTGTTAAACGACGGCACAGCGCCCTCGGGACCCTACAGCGTACTCTTCAGATACGGCAGCGGCGACTTCGACGTCTGCGAGTGGAACCAGCCTGCCCTGCCCCCGAGGAACGGCGGGACCCTTCGCTGCACCGTCGAGCACGTCTACGTCACCTTCAACACCGAGGCCACCGTGGACTGGCGGGGCGCGGTGGACGAGAGCAACGAGGACAACAATGGCAGGGAGCTCGCCATGGCGGTCGGGACGGCCCCGCCGGACCTGGTAGTGGATGGGTTGTCCATCAACCCGAGCGACCCTGATTGGGGCGAGTCCGTCCAGGTTGCGGTGGGCATTATCAACATGGGCAGCTCAGCTGCCGGACCACACAGCATCCTCTTCAGGTACGGAAGCGGCGACTTCGACGTCTGCGAGTGGAACCAGCCTTCCCTGCCCGCTGGTGACGGCGGCACGCTCCGCTGCACTGTGGATCACGTGTACGTGTCCTACACCACCGAGGCCACTGTTGACTGGCGAGACGCCGTGGACGAGAGCAACGAGGACAACAACAGCAGGCGATTGGCCATGGAGGTCGGGCCGGCGCCCTAGGCACCTTCACTGGACTTCCAGGCTTATGGTTGGGATGTGCCCGCTTCTCTTCTGATGGTGGGCACATCCTCTAACCAGTGCCTCTTCTTATAGACAACCGAACGCGTGGTGATTCACACGACCCGCACAGCAGAGGCGCGGATGGCCCTTCGCTGAGGGTGGTGCATGAAAACCAGGAGGGAGCAATGTGCGAGTTCTGTACCGAGCACGGCGAAGGCCAGAAGTGGTACCTCCAGATGAAGAACTATGCGGAGGAACTGCTCCACGAGGACCTTTCCTCCGCCCAGAAGGAGGCCGCCAATGCGGAGACGCGCCTGGAGTGGAACCTGCGCTTCTTCGAGAACTTCGTGATCCCTGCGATTGGCGGCGTACCTGCCACGCGCGGCTACATGACGGGCGCCCCAGCGGACACCCCGCCTCAAGCGCCACAGATGACCGAAGAGCAGATCGTGGCCGAGTGGAAGGTGGTCCACTTCGGCCAGGTCTTGCCCATCGAGGACGCCGAGCAGGTGCTGGATTTGGTGTCCTCCATCACCAGGCTGCCTTGCGGATGCCGCTTCATCTCCATAGGCAAGACCGACAAGCGGTACTGCCTGGGTTTGGGCATTGACAAGTGGGAAGTGCTGGGCAAGTACCCCGACGCAGCGTCATCGTTGGAGGTGCTGGACAAGGAAGAGGCGAGGAGTATCCTCAAGGAGTACGACAAGGAGGGGCTCGTTCATACTGTCTGGACGGGCGTAGCTCCCTACACCATCGGCCTCTGCAACTGCGACCGCGATTGTACGGCCTACAAGGGGTACATCGAGGAGGGAGGACCGGCCAGCTTCTTCCGGGGGGAGTACGTCTGCCAGGTGGATTGGGACCTGTGCACAGGGTGCAAGTCCTGCATGGCTCAGTGCCAGTTCGGGGCTCAGTTCTACTCATCTGCCCTGGAGAAGGTATACGTCGATCCCCAAAGGTGCTTTGG
>JBAVWD010000232.1:0-7423 GCA_049697655.1 Anaerolineae bacterium
TGCGCCAGGACGGGCGCCAACGAGGACTCGTCACCGCAAAGGGCGATGATGCTTCGCTCCTCATAGTAGCTGTCGCCGAAGATGCGCTTAAGAACGGGCTGTAGCGTCTCCTCGTAGATACCCTTCAGCTCCTCTGGCACACCGGGCAGAGAGACGAGAGTCGAGTCGCCCATCTCCAGCACCGCAGCGGGCGCTGTCCCCACGGGGTTGCGCAAGGCAGCGGCGCCTCGTGGCAGGCAGGCCATCTTCTTCCGGGCGTCGGTAATGGTAGGGTCCTGGAGGTACCCCTTCTCCCAAAGATCATGGTACCTGGCCAGGACCATGGCCAGCGCTTTGGCATGTAGCTCGATGGGACGTGCTGTGGCTTCGGCCACGGCCTGCATGGTGATGTCGTCTCCGGTGGGACCCAGGCCCCCGGTAGTGATGATCAGGTCTGGCGCCCTCTCCAGGGCGGAGCGGATCTCGGCGACGATGGCCTGATGCTCATCCCTGACCAGCGCGGCCCTGGCCACCACACCGCCGATGCCCGTGATCCTCTTGCACAGCCAGTTGGTGTTAGTGTCCAGCACGTCTCCCAAAAGCAGTTCGTTGCCTACGGCGATGATCTCGGCTCTTGCCTGCTCGCTCACGCTAACGTTTCCCTTCCTTGTCTAGTCATCGAAAAGCGTCTCGTGCATCTTCAATTGGCCGACTATGTCCTGGAGTTCCCCGGGGGCGAGCATCCCCTGCTCCGTGATCACGGCGCTCACGTATTCCAGCGGCGTTACGTCGAAATAGAGGTTGAGCACTTCCACGCCCTGGGGATGTTCAGGCCAGACCTCCTGGGGGTCCTGGGGGGCGATGCGGAAATAGGGGTAGTCGGTGGGGAGGAACTTCTCCGTCCCGCACAGGGCGTAGAAAGGCACTCCCCGGTCTCTCGCGGCCAGCGCTATGGCATAGGTGCCCATCTTGTTCACCAGTCCACCCCCAGAGACGCTGTCTGCCCCCACCATCACCAGGTTCACCCGGGCCATGAAGTGCGCGGCCGCCGAGTCCGTGATCAGCGTGGTTCTGATGCCATCCTGGGAGAGCGTGGCGGCGGCAGTACGGCCTTCGTAGCTGGGCCTCGATTCGGTACACACCACCTCGACCAAACGTCCGCGGGTTGCGGCCAGTTGTAGGGCCGCCAGCACCGTGGAGCTGCGAGAATGGGTGAGCACAGTACAGCCCTCCGGCAGCAGCGAGAGGGCTTGCTCCGCGATCCTCTCACTCCGTCGCCCCAACTCGGCGCGGAAGGCCTCGGTCGTGGTGCGCACGAGTTTCCTAGCAGCTTCCAGGTCACGCGCCCCCTGCACACCGGCGACTACCGAGTTGACCAAGTTGAAGAGCGGAGCCATGGAGGGCTGTGCCTGGATCAGTGCCTTGCCGGCAGCTGCCAGTTGCCGGCGGAAAGAGTGCTCGTCCTCGGCCTCCGCCTCAGCAGCGAAGAGCAATAGCACACTGGCGGCTCTGGTGGCTATCTCGACGGCACCCGAGGTATGGTCAGCGGCCAACTCGCCGATTTGGGCTTGGACGGACCTGGGGAGCATCTCGTCACCGTGGTGGTGATGGCGCGCCGAGCCTGAAGATCTTCACCCGGTTGGTCTCCACCTTCCTGGTGGCGTTCATGGTATCCACCACCAGTGGGGCGTGGGCCACGATCCACTCGTAGTCATAAGAGGAGTGGCCGGCCACGATGACCACGCAGTCCTGGCTCTTCAGGAGTTCCTCGGTCACGGGGACAGAGTGCAGGGTCTGTTCGTCGTGGTAGAAGACGTCCTTGCCCACCGTGAACTGGGGGATATGAGGATCGTTGTAGCTCACTGTGGCCCCGCTGCTCAGGAGGAACTCGATCACCCTCTGAGCGGGGGAGTTGCGGGCATCGTCCACGTTCGGCTTGAAGGAGACGCCAAGGACCAGGACTCGGGCCTGTCGCAGGTTCCTGCTCTTGGTATTCAGCGCCTCCCCTATCTTGCTCAAGACGTGGTAGGGCATCCCCTGATTGAGCTCAGCCGCCAACTCTATGAACCGGGGATAGAAGTCGTACTCTCTGGCCTTCCAGAAGAGATAGTACGGATCGACGGGCACGCAGTGGCCGCCCACTCCCGGTCCGGGGTAGAAGGGCATGAAGCCAAAGGGTTTGGTGGAGGCGGCCTCGATCACCTCCCAAATGTCGATGTCCATACGCTCGCAGAGCTTGGCTAGCTCGTTGATCAGCGCGATGTTGACGCTGCGAAAGATGTTCTCCAGCAGTTTGCTCATCTCCGCGGCCCTGGGCGAGGAGACCACGTGAACCTCTGGCATCAGTTGCCGCAGCACCAGCCGGGCCAGTTCCGCGCAGCGCGGTGACACTCCACCCACCACCTTGGGCGTGTTGGAGACGGTGTACCGCTTGTCGCCTGGGTTGACGCGTTCCGGGGAGAAGGCGAGATGGAAATCGCGTCCGGCCTTGAGACCGGAGGCCTCCAGGATGGGCAGTACGTCCTCCTCGGTGGTGCCCGGGTACGTGGTACTCTGGAGGATGATCAACTGCCCGGGCCTGAGGCGCGGGGCGATCTCCTCGCTGGCAGCCACCACGTAGGAGAGATCAGGTGTCTTGGTCTTGGTGATGGGAGTGGGCACACAGATGAAAATGACATCCATCTCTCTCAGTACTTCGCCGTCGGTCGTTGCCCTAAGACACCCTTCCTCCACCGCCTTCGACACGTCGGCGCTGCTCACGTCCTGGATGTGACTCTCGCCGCGAGCCACGGCATCCACCCGTTCCTCATCTACGTCGAAGCCGGTGACGGGGAACCCCAGGCGAGCGTACTCCACCGCCAGGGGCAACCCCACATAGCCCAGTCCGATGACGCAGATGCGGGCTTCCTTGCGCTCGATGCTATGCTCGAGATCCACCACCGCCTCCTGTCAACCTCACTCTCTCCAGGCCGACGAGACTCGCCAGTCCGATCAGAAACGCAGCGATTCCCAGGGCATAGGCTGGGACAAGACCGGCGTGCATGATCAGCAGGCCAACAAGACCCAGGGCACAGCAGACCCCATAGAGAAGGATCACCGCCCGTCTCTGGGAGAGACCTAGCGATACCAGGCGGTGCGAAACGTGATCCTTGCCGGGATTGGTGAGGGGATTGATACCCCGGCGCAGACGGGAGACGACGATCAAGGTAGTATCGAAGATGGGCAGCCCCAATACTACCACGGGGATCATCCAGGTGATGACGTTGGGGTGGTTGGGGAAACGCAGTTTGATGCCCACCGCGGCCAAGACGAACCCCAGAAACATGCTGCCGGCGTCCCCCATGAAGATACTGGCCGGATTGAAGTTGTAGACCAGGAATCCGATGCATACGCCCAGAAGCGCAGCCGCCAGGCTCGCCACCAGGTACTGGCCATTCAGGCCAGCCAGCAGCAGAAAGTAAGCCGCGGCCACGGCCCCCACCCCTCCCGAGAGCCCGTCCATGTTGTCCAGAAGATTGAGGGCGTTGGTGATGCCCACTATCCAGAGGAAGGTGATGAGCAGGTTGAGAGCCTGGTTCGGGAGAAAGCTCACCTGGACGCCCGAGAGAATGACGATGCTGGCCGCTATGGCCTGCCCCAATAGCTTCATCACTGGACGCACGCCCCAGCGATCATCCCAGATGCCAAGGAACGAAACGATGGTCGCGCCAATGAGGATGCTAATGGCCTGAGAGACCACCCAACCTTCCCCGAAGAGGAGCAGGGCCATGATGAAGCCGGCATAGATGGCTATGCCTCCCAGCAAGGGGACCGGGCTCAGATGGACTCTGCGTGCGTCGGGCCGATCGACCATTCCCAGTCGTCCGGCGAGCCGTCGGAAAACAGGCGTGGCCCCCAGAACCAGAATGAGGGCGCTGGCGAAGATGAGGACCAGGTTGATCACTCTGCCATAGCCTCCAGCTGAGAGATGAAGGTGTCCCAGTCTTGCTTCTCTTCCGGGCTCGCCAGCTCTCGCGCGATTATCGCTTCAGCGAGCGCGTCCTCAGTGCGCCCCATGTCCCGGTAGATGATGGCCAGGTTGCGGTGGGCCTGATACTCGTTCGGTGACAACTCCAGGGCTTGTTGGCAATGTTGCGCCGCCTCTTCCAGTCTACCCTGCTGCCCGAGCAACGCACACAGCTGGATGTGCGGCTTCACCTGCCGGGGGTTCAGGTCCAGAGCCCTCTGATAGGCCTCGGCAGCGGCCTCCATGTTCCCTGACATAGTGTGGGCATCCGCCAGCAAGAGGTAGGTCTGCAGGAACACCGGGTCGAGCTCCAGCGATACCTCGTACTTGGCGATGGCCTCGTCGTATTCCCCAGCAATGAGGTAGACCATTCCCCACTCATTGAAGAGTTGTGCGTTGTGTGGGCTCAACGTGGTGGCATCCTCGTAGTACCTGACCGCCTGTTCCCACCGTTCCGCCCGTTGTTGAGGATCGGTGCTCCCCTCCGCCCACATGCGGAACATGCGCCCTAGATTAGCGGAATGATCGGTGTTGAGGAGGTTGATCCCCTTGGCTCTGGTGAGCACCAGATATGTGCTCCGGAAGAGGCTGTCTCGATCGAGGGATGCCATCTCCTGCGGAGTCAAGCGAAGGAGATCGTCGACGGACTGAGGCTCGAGGGAGACCCTGCCCGCGTCGTCGGTGATGGTCTTGCTCTTCTCCAGCAGGGCTCGCGCCATAAAAAGATAGTACCAGTCCTGCTCGGGAGCTAGACGCATGCTTTCCTTGTAGAGCGCCATGCTCGCGTCCCACTGTTGCTGCTCGTCGAAGTTCAGGGCCTGCTTATAGTGGGTGTCGGCTCTCACTATGTTCACGTTAGTGGACAGTATCAGAACGGCGACCCCCACCACCAGCAACGGCACGGCCACCGCACTCGGCCAGTGGCCAAGCTGGAGTGCCGGCCGGCCTGCCCCGGCAACCATAGCCACAGCGACCAGCAACATGGTGGCGAAGACCAGCACATAGTAGACGACAACCGTATTGGCCAGGATTCTGGAGTAGCTTACCAGGTCATCGACGACCCTTATCTCCGGTTCGTAGCTCACGATGGAATAGTGTATGGCGGTGAAGACGGCGAAGATGCCCAGGCTGATGAGGACGTAGGTCAGCACAGGTAGAGCGACACTGGACTGAGCAACCTGTCTGACACCCATCCGCCACTCGAAGATGATGATAGCACCACCGCATAGCCAGGTCAATACCAGTAGCCAGGGTACACTGAACCCCCCGGCCGAAGCCTCGAACATGCCCGTGATATGGTCATAACCCAGAGTGGCCATCACCAGCCCCAAGAGCAGGCACAGGGGCATGAGGTCGCGAATCCCTCGCCACAAAGACGCTAGGAGTGAAGTCCCATCGCCAGGCTGTCCCGGTCGCGTGCGGCGGCGGCTTTTCCTGGACCTTCGGCTGCTTGCCTGCGGTTGCGGTGGCGGTTCTGTGAGCTCTTCGGTGGCAGTTCGCTCCCACCGGGAGAGGCCTATGACCACCAGCAAGGCACAGTAGACCCAGAAGTACGTCCTGGTGGCGGCGATAGCGATCCCGAAGTGAATCTCGATGAAGTGGGCGACGATGGCCGAGAACAGAGCGATCAGCAACACCTGGTCTCGGAAGGAGACGTGGAACCCCTCGGCCTTGCCGCGCAGGGCAAGGGCGTGGATGACCAGGTAGACCAGGAAGCCAAAGGTAATGCCCACCGCCAGGGCGACACCAGAGAATCGCCAGGTCCCGTCCAGCAGGCGAGCACCGACGGCGAACAGCACACCTCCCAGGGCCCACAGGATAATGTAGATGATACGCAGTCTTCGATCCGTGGCGAAGCCCAACCACTTGAGTCCATAGTAGAACAGACTGCCAAAGAGAATCATGTATGCGAGGAAGCCCACCCACCCCGTCATGGCCAGGGCGTCGAAGGTCTCGTTGTGAGCCCGGTCTGGGGACGCGTTGCGAGCCTCATAGTGAGCCAGTTCTGGGGGATAGAACCGGTTGTAGGCCACGAACATGGCTTCAGGTCCGTACCCCACGAGTGGCCGCAGTGCGTTCAGCCCGTCAAGATGGTCAGGGGGCAACCCTATGGGTTCGTGAGGGCTGATGAGATCGATGACCCCGTCCCAGATCAGCACCCTCACCTTGCCAGTGCCCGTCTCCGTCTCAAAGATCTGACCCAGTCGGCCGATGTACGGTATCTGGCGCAAGCCGGCCAGCGGGCTGCTTGGCACGTTGAGCACGGCCAGGAAAAGGATGCCAGCGACGGCCGCACTGGCTGCACCCACCCAAAGCCATGTCATCCGGCGTCTTACACCGAAAATGAAGACCAAGACGAACAACCCTGCCAGCAGGCCAATCCAGGGCCCGCGGCTCTTGGTGAAGAAGATGCAGATCAACTGGATGCTAAGGACAAAGCCATACAGGACCCCCAGAAGGTGCGCGCCAATGGCTTCCTCGCGAAAGGCAAACCAGAAGGAGACCACGAAGAGCAGCATCACAGCTCCGAGAGCCACGAATTCAGCAGCCACACCCCCGGTCAGAACCACGTAGTTCAGCCGGAAGATGAGCAGGAGGAAGTAGGACAAGGCAAGTGATTGGCCAGCGAAGAGCATGACGCGGCTCGCCACCCAGGCCGCGTTGGGCAGACGGAATCGGGGTGACACGAGCGTGGAGAACAGCACCATCGAGAGGGAGGCCAGTGCGCCGCTGGCCAGAAGGGCACCGTAGCTCGACCCTCCCGCTATGTGATCGACGGCGGATAGGAAGAAAAGCAGATAGATGAATATGTACGCCAGACATAGAGCCTGGAGCGCCAGTAGGAGCGCATAGGCGATGGTCCAAAGGAGGTTGGGCCTGCGCCGGCCGTCACCTTCCGCGAGGGATTCTGGCACCTCAAAGACCTGGAGGTTGATGACGAACCGCCCGATGGTGACTGGGACCACCATGATCAGGTAGGCCGCCACAAAGATGGCGTTGCCCATGTTCGACGCCACCCGAGCCGTCACATCGCCGCCCCAGGGCAGGGGGTCGAGTTGGAAATGCTGGATGATGCCGTAGAGGGCAATAGGGAAACTGGTGACTATGATCACAGTGAGGAGACGTTCCACCTGCTGCCGCCAACGGAGCGTGTTCAGCATCAGCAGGAAGATCACGACGTAGCTGATGAAGGTGTAGGTGCCCTGCAATCGTGGATAGGAACCCCAGAAGCTGATGCTAGGAACCACGGAGGTCATCGTGGTCAAGACGTACACTGCCACCAGAAGCAGCGTGGGGAAAACCAGCGGTGTCAGGAGAAACGCCCGCATCCCGCCGCCCCCTTCGATAGGGGGGCTCTTTGGTCTCCCCACGAACTCCTCCAGTGACTTGACCAACCAGGCCACGATCATGACCAGAGCGATGGATCGCAGAAGGCTG
>JBAVWD010000233.1:0-3549 GCA_049697655.1 Anaerolineae bacterium
GTCCGAGTCTTGCCTTACGCTTCCTTCAGATTCCGCCTCACGACGGACACCCTTGCTTCGACTAGCGGTTCCGGTCATCACGGCCCGCAGAGGACTTTCACCTCCTAGGTACACGACATGCCTGGCGTACACAGAGAAGGGACCGGCACGCAGCCGGTCCCCCCGCAAGCATCGACAAGAGGCCGACTCGTCGGCCAGTGGTCTGGCTACTTCTTATCCTCGCCACGCTCGGCTTTGTGGGCCTCGTAGATCTCCTCGGCTCGTTCTCTCCCATAGTACCAGAGCGCGTGGTGCTCCTGGGCGTAGGCTGCGGAGGTGACACCATAGCGCATGCTCACCAGCCCGGCCCACATCAGGGGATGCACCACCGCCAAGTAGAAGTGAACGATGAACATACACACGGTTACGATCATGGCCAGGTCGTGCAGGATCACCACCGCCTGGAAGACCCCGATGGGCACGAAGCCCTTGCCGAACCACATGAGGAGGCCGGTGATGGCGAAGACGACGCTGCCCAGGATGATGACGACCGCATTCAGCTTCTCACCGGTGTTGAACCTGTCCTGAGGAGCCATGGCCTCGTGTCGGCCGAACATGTAGTAGGGTATCATGCCCTTGACCCACTCGATGTCAAAGCGACCCACTTTGAACACCGACTTGAGGCTCATCCAGGCCCGTCTCGGTTCCAGAATGATGTAGATCAGCGGAAGCGCACCGTAGGCGATGGCCGCAGCCCGATGTGTCATGCGGATGAGCTGGCCGCCGTCGCCCCTCGCAAGGGGGCGCAGGAAGGGGAAGAACAAGATCATCCCTGTCATCGCGAGCAAGAGGAAGGTCACCGTGTGTCCCCAATGGAAGACCCGTTCCATCGCCGAGTACTTGGGGATCCACCTGATCCTGACAGCTCCGGTCTCGTCCGCCTCCTGCACGCCACGGACCCTGTTGCCTATCATTCCACTTCCTCCATCTTGATATTCCGCCGCGACACGAAGAAGAAGCCCAACACGGCAAGGGCCGCGGCACCAAAAGCCAGGCTCCCCAATGGCTGCACCACATCCTGCCACAGGTTGGCCATAACTGGATACTGGGGGTTCTCCGGCAGCCCGTATTGCGAGGGCCTTTCTTTCAGTACGTACAGTCTTCCCAGCCCGCCCATCTCATGCTCTCCATAAAGGTTGGCATTTGGAAACCCCGCTTGCTTAAGTAGATCGACGCGACCACGGCCTTTGGCCAGCATCGCCTCGCGGTCACCGAAATCGAACGCTCCCGAAGGACAGGTCTTCACGCACGCCGGAACCAGGCCGTTCGACAGGCGGTCCTGGCAGAAGTTGCACTTGAAGGCCTTGCCCTCGCCGGACAACACCTCGGTGTCCAGGCGGGGTATGCCAAAGGGGCAGAACTGAGTACAGTAGCCGCAGCCGTTGCAGAGGTTCTGCTCCACGGTCACAATACCAAGTTCCGGGTCCCGCTTCAAGGCGCCTGTAGGGCAGACCTCAACACAGGCTGGATTGCCGCAATGGAAGCATCCTTGAGTCAGAAACAACCATTGCACCTTGTCACCCTGGTCCAGCTCGGTGAACCTCACACGCGTCCACGTAACTGCGGACAGATCCGGGGGATTCTCGTAAGTGCCGCGCTGAGTCGTCTCCTCGGCGGGCAGGTCGTTCCACTGCTTGCACGCTACCTGACACCCGCGACAGCCCATACATATCGATTCATCGATCAACATTGCCACTCTGGTCATCTAGCTTCTACTCCTTGGACTAATCCTTAGACTAACTAGTTTGCCTTGCCCCAGGCGGTTGACGCTGACCCGCCAGCCCCCCTAGCCTGAGCCCTTGCGGGCTACATACTAACACAAAGAGTGCGCCACGCCAAGTCGTCAACGAACTCGTGGGTGGGGTGGTCCATCATCATCTCCGGCAACACCAGACCCGGCTTCACGGAGCCAGAGCGTTTCATGCTCAGCGCCTCGGAGCCGCATGATGCTTTCTCCACCGTGTATCCGTGGCTGTCCAAAATTCTCTTGGTGATCTTGACGGAGTCGGGATCGTCGTCCACCAGCAGTATTCTGGCCATCCTTTCGGCTCGCCCCAGTAGCTCGGCCTCCCTTCGCTCCAACATGGTCCTGACCGTCGAGTAGATCAGTAGCCCAAGCAGGAACAGCAGTACACCGATAATCTCGATCGTCAACATGCCAGATGCCTTCTGATTGAGTTCACTTTGTCTTGATTCTAGTCCTCCGCCTTCACCTGAGCAGCGCTTGCGGGCCGTTCCACCGGCTTCTCCGCCTCCGCCCCTTTTCGCAAACTCCTACGCTCCAGCTGGGTTACCACCATCACGTAGGCCACGAAAGCGAAAAGCAGAGCGAATATCCCTATGAGCTCTAGCGACAGCATACTATCACCTCCTTTCCATTCCGTCCTCAACAACCGAGCGATGTGATCGCTCAGGTCCTATGACGAAGGTGGCTAGCGGCCCTTCTCGGCTGCTACTGCGCTGATCTCCTCGGTCCCACGGCGTTCGCACGCCTCCCGCTTGGCCAGGGTAGTTCTCGCCATGCCGTAGACGAGGAAAGAAAACGACGCTCCCAGGATTCCAATTATCTCCGGTGACAACACCTCAGTCACCACCTTTGTCCTATGCCAATGCCTCTCTCGACTCCAGCTTCAGGATACCAGGGCGCTGGGTGGCATGGAAGAGAAGAATCGCCCATTCTGCGCCCCGGAGAAAGGCGTACTGCGCCCGCTCACCTCTGCGTGTTTCCGCCGCTTCACCAACTCAAGTGCCCGGGCAGTTCCACCCACAGGCGGTAGGCATATGTGCCCATGGCCCCCACAGAACTGAGAAGGTGGAGCAAGACCTGGAGCAGGGTGGGCCAGTGCAGGTAGTGGCAGCAGACCGGGCCTATGACGACACCCGCAACCACTACTTCTCGAAAGTGAGGGGGATAGAGTCGGCGATCTGTCTAAAGGAAAACCGTACGGAGAAGAAGGACCAGAACAAAGCTGGCTGGGTAGCCATGAAGCAGAAGCCTGAGTACATCGAGGGGTCGAGGGAGCGGTACACGATCGAGAGGAAGTTTGGCGAAGCGAAGCAGGGTCACGGGCTAGGACGATGCCGCTACGTAGGGTTGCTGAGGTATCGCATCCAGGTCTACATGACCGTTCTGGCGCTGAACTTGAAGAGGATGGTGAAGCTGCTGACCGGGGTGAACTTCAAAGGCAGAGCGAGGGTCGGTGCCTGATACCGAGGGACGAGTGCGCCAGATGAGGGGAGAAGGAAGGAGGAAGGTGCTGAGAGGCAAGATGACGGCCCCGAAAGGCGCGAGATTGGGGCGCTAAAGCTCCTGCCTCCGCCCCAAACCAGCCCAGAACGTCGCTCCAACTGCCTCCACGACGAAACCTTAGACTCCCATTGCCCATTTTTCCACACCCTCGACAGGGCGCTTGATTCGGCGGCCAGAAGGGCATAAGATTGGCCCGAAGTGCGATTCGCCTCGAAAAAGCGTGGATCGGTTCCGTCTTGACACACGCGAGGGGGTAGTAT
>JBAVWD010000234.1:0-4686 GCA_049697655.1 Anaerolineae bacterium
CCCGTGAAGCGGTGGACATCCCGACGTTCATGAAACTCCGGCAATCGTAGTCTGCCAGGGGTCCGAGCGAGCCGCCTTCCGCAGCCTGCTCAGGCCGAGGGGCGAAGCGCAAGTGCCATCACCTGGCTGGGTCTCCGGGAAGAGCGCGGTCTCGTCCCGTACCCGCAGGCCTATATGTGCACAGCCACCATCGACAACCAGGTGCACATAGGAGCCCGACGCCGGTCATTGCGGTCCAATTCCCGCACTGGACAGTCTAGCATCGCGTACAATCGCAAGGAGGGGCCAGATGTTCAAGATTGGCGAGGAGATTCAAGTCATCTCCACGAAGGTCAGGAAAGCCATAGAGGGAAGGGACAAGGGTCCCATTCAAGAGTTGGCCACGGCGCAAGTGCAGGCGGGCGCTGACGCGCTGGAGGTCAACATCGGCCCTCAGAAAAAGCAGGGTCCCGAGGTAATGGAGTGGATGGTAGACACCATACAAGAGGTGGTGGATGTCCCCCTGTGTCTTGACACGACCAACTTGTCGGCGATGGAAGCCGGCTTAAAGAGAGTCAGACAACAAGCTATCGTCAACTCTACCTCGGCAGATCCCGACCGCCTGAGGGACGTGCCGCCGCTAGCGGCGAAATACAACGCCAAACTCATTGCCCTGACCATGGGCAAGAACATCCCCGTGGAGGCGGACAAGCGAGTGGCTATCGCCTTGGAGCAACTGATGCCACGGATGATGGAAGTTGGCATCCCCATGGACCAGGTGCTGATGGACCCTCTCATCCTCACGGTGAGTGGGATGCAGGAGTACTGCCCGGAAGCCATCGAGACCATCCGCTTCCTGAAACAGATCTCCGATCCCCCTCCCTTGACACTGGTGGGTCTGTCCAACGTGTCCAACGGAGTACCTAAGGAGAACCGCAGTCTGATCTACTCGACCTACGCAGTGATGCTGTTGGCGGCCGGCTTGGACGCCGCCATTGTGGACGCAACCGATGAGAGACTGAAGGAATGGGTACGCATCGTCGGGGAGCGTGATGACAGCACGCCCGTCGGGTCGCTGCTCGTCAACCTCTACGACTGCACAGCTGCCATGGAGGAACTCGATCCCAGCAACGTGAACATGGACGATCCCGAGCAAGCGGCTATCTTCAAGACGGTTCAGATCTTGCAGAACAAGATCATCTACGCCGACGGATATCTTCAGATCTAGCTTCTGGGTCTTGCGGTCATAGCTCGATCTTCTCTGAAGGGACACGGCGCCATGGCCGACGAACAGTCGAACAGTAGGCCGGTCGGAGCAGTACTGGTTGTCGGAGGCGGCATCGGTGGCATGCAGGCCGCTCTAGACCTGGCCGACGCCGGAATGAAGGTCTACCTCGTAGAGCGCAAGAGCGCCATCGGGGGACACATGGCTCAGCTGGACAAGACCTTCCCCACTAATGACTGCGCCATGTGTATCATGTCACCCAAGATGGTCGATGTCGGTCGTCACATCAACATCGAGGTTTTGACCAACACTGAGGTAACGGCCCTCGACGGTCAACCTGGTAACTTCATCGCCAGCTTGAGAACAAAGCCCCGCTACGTAGACCTCGAGAAGTGCACCGGGTGCGGAGATTGTGCCCAGGCCTGCCCCATAGTGCTGCCCAGCGAATACGAGGAGGGTCTGGCCACTCGGCACGCTGCGCACCGACTGTATCCGCAAGCCATCCCGCACGCCTTCGCGATCGAGAAGCTGGGCATGGCTCCCTGCCGAGACGCCTGCCCCACGGGGCAGAGAGCACAAGGCTACATCGCCTTGATTAGAGAAGGGCGATACGAAGAGGCTCTGCGAGTCATCAAGGAGGACAATCCCTTCCCGGCCATCTGCGGACGGATCTGCAACCACCGCTGTGAGGACTCCTGCAACCGAGGGTTGCTGGACGAGCCCATAGCCATCGCTTCACTGAAGCGGTTCGTGACCGATCAAGTCTACCGTACGCCCAGGAAGCCGGTGGATCCCGTGCCCAGATCCCGACCGGAACGCATCGCCATCGTCGGAGCCGGACCGGCGGGTCTCACGACCGCTCAAGACCTGGTCAAGCTGGGCTACGGCGTCACGGTCTTCGACGCACTGCCTGTTGCCGGAGGGATGCTCCGCGTGGGTGTGCCCGAGTATCGCCTGCCAGCCGATTTGATCCAGCGCGAGGTGGATGACATCCTGGACCTTGGCGTAGAGCTGAAGCTCAACACCCGGATCGCGGATCTGCAGCAACTTGTGGATCAAGGCTACAACGCCATCTTCCTGGCCGTGGGTGCGCATGAAGGGATCAGACTCGACATCCCTGGAGCAGAGTTGGAAGGCACGATGATCAGCATCGGCTTCCTCCGGGATGTCAGACTCGGCCGCCAAGTCGAGCTAGGCAAGAGGGTGAGTGTCATAGGCGGCGGCGATGTGGCCATAGACGCTGCCCGAACTGCACTGCGGATGGGCGCGGAAGAAGTCACCATCGTCTACCGTCGGTCCGAGTCCGAGATGCCTTGCCGTCGCGAAGAACTGCACAGTGCCAGAGAGGAAGGCATCAGGTTTGAACTGCTGACCAACCCCATACGCATCCTGGATGATGACCATGGCCGAGTGGCCGGTATGGAGTGTATCCGCATGGAACTGGGCGCGCCCGACGAGAGCGGCCGCCGTAGACCGGTGCCCGTGCCGGGCACTGAACACGTGATTCCCACCGACACGGTCATTTTCGCCATCGGGCAGGCCGCCGGCCTGTCCTTCATCCCTGAAGACAGCCTTGTAGGCACGACGTCCTGGGGCACCATCGTTGCGGATCCGGAAACCTTGGCGTGCGGCCGTCCAGGCGTCTTCGCCGGCGGTGATGCCATCTCCGGCACGGCGTTCGTCGTCGAGGCTGTCGCCCACGGACACAGGGCCGCTGCATCAATCCACCACTACCTTTCCGGGGAGCAACTGAAACCCCTCAAACCACAACTTCCGGTGGTCCACCTGGCGCAGGAAGAAGCCGAGGTCCGGATGCACGAACTGGAATTGTCTCGCCGGGAGCGCCTCGGTATGCCCGCTCTGCCCGTGGCCGAACGGAGACTGAGCTTCGAGGAAGTAGAGCTGGGCTACACGGAGGAGATGGCCCAGGCAGAGGCCGCCCGCTGCCTGCAGTGCGGAGTTTGTTCCGAATGCCTGGCCTGCGTATATGCCTGTCAGGCTGGTGCCGTGAACCACGAGGATCTTGAGTTGTCGAGGGAGATCAACGTGGGAGCAGTCGTTTTGGCGCCTGGTTTCGAGGCCTACGATGCGCGGCGGTCACAGGAGTGGGGCCTTGGCAGATACCCCAACGTGGTGACGAGCCTTCAGTTCGAGCGTCTCCTCTCGGCTTCCGGGCCCACCGAGGGCCACGTGAAGAGGCCATCTGATGGCGAACGTCCAGGCAAGATCGCGTTCGTGCAGTGCGTCGGCTCGCGAGATGAGCACCACGACTACTGCTCCTCGGTTTGTTGCATGTATGCCACCAAAGAGGCCATCATGGCCTGCGAGCACGAGCCGGACACAGAAATCCACGTCTTCATGATGGACATGCGGGCCTTCGGGAAAGGGTACCTGGAGTATTATCGGCAGGCCCAGCAACAGTATGGGATCAAGTACACCTACTGCCGCGTTTCCGCGCTCAAAGAGGATCCCTCGTCGAAGAACCTCATCGTTAGGTACTACGATGAGGAGGGCAGATTCCACGA
This sequence comes from Anaerolineae bacterium, assembly GCA_049697655.1. Taxonomy (GTDB): domain Bacteria; phylum Chloroflexota; class Anaerolineae; order UBA7937; family B3-Chlor; genus JAUVXJ01. The sequence goes on from JBAVWD010000234.1 coordinate 3,730, forward strand.
AGGAAGCTTCGATCTGGTGGTCCTCTCGGTGGGAATGGAGATGTCTCCGGAGGTGAAGAAGCTTGGCCACAGCCTCGGCGTGGAGCTGGATGAGCATGGCTTCTGCAGGACACTCGGATACCGTCCCCTGGATACGAGTCGTCCAGGGGTCTTCGCGTGCGGCCCTTTCGTCCAACCCAAGGACATCCCTGAGACGGTGCTAGAGGCCAGTGCCGCGGCCAGCCAAGCAGAAAGCCTATTGGCAGGTGTCAGAGGTACACTGACCAAAGCGAGACTGTATCCGCCGGAGCGCGACGTGTCTCCAGAAGAGCCACGCGTGGGAGTCTTCGTCTGTCACTGCGGGTCCAACATCGGCGGCTTCCTCGATGTTCCGGGCGTGGCAGAATACGCTCGCACCTTGCCGCACGTAGTCCATGCCGAGGACAATCTGTACACTTGCTCGCAAGACTCCGTCGAGTTGATCAAGCAAAGGATCGCCGAGCACGGCCTCAACCGCGTGGTCGTGGCCTCCTGCACGCCCCATACCCACGAGCCAATGTTCCAAGACACCATTCGCCAGTCCGGCCTGAATGAGCATCTGTTCGAGATGGCCAACATACGCAACCAGTGCTCCTGGGTACATTCTCACGACTGGGACAAGGCCACGGAGAAGGCCAAGGAGATGGTGCGCATGTCGGTTGCCAGGGCTGCTCTCCTGGAGCCCTTGCACAAAGTCGATCTGTCGCTGCAGCATTCTGCCCTCGTCATCGGCGGCGGCGTGGCTGGGATGAATGCCGCTCTCTCCCTCGCCGAGCAGGGTTTTCCGGGGCACATCCTCGAGCGCTCCGCAGAGCTTGGTGGAAACCTGCGCAAGGTGCACTACACCCTGGACAATCTCGATCCTCAGGCCTATCTAAGGCACTTGACTGAGCGCGTGGAAGGCCATCAACTCATCACCGTACATCGGGATGCGGAGCT
>JBAVWD010000235.1:0-5555 GCA_049697655.1 Anaerolineae bacterium
GGGTGAATGACGCCGTCAGGACCGACCACGCCGCCGGCTTCCTCGAGCTGAGCCGCGATCATCTCCGCGGTATTCCGCTCGGGCACGCCCAGGCTCGACGTGGGCCCGGTGATGCTGGAGAAGAAGCCGAGCTTGTAGGTCGTGCCTATCACCGGCTCGGGTGTCGCCGTGGCCTCCGGTGGGGTCGTCGCCTCTGGCGGAGGCGGTGTTGTCGGCGCTGCAGTTGGCACAGGCGTACCACAACCTCCCACCAAGAGCGCCAGCACGGCAATCATGGTCACTACAGCAAAAGCTTGCTTTTTCACTTCTTTTCCTCCTTATGTTTTAAGCAAGACAGTTCGAACTACCAGACTTCAGCCAGATTTGTGTGCGGCTCGCTCGATCACCCCCTTTCCATACAATGGAGACGTGTTGCCTCTCACAACGGATTCCGCGATCTGCGGGCATCTCAGCCGCCTACCGCGTTGTTCCCAGTCGCGGCACTGACCACGGCAATGGTGGCCGTATTATACACGACCTGCTCGGGCCTGTCTACTTCGGACCGTTGTCTCTCGGACCTCGCGCCCTAGAAATCAGGCGTCAGGACGATCCTCCTCATCAAGGTAGTGGAGTGAGCCTCTTCGAACACATCTTCGATCTGGCTCATGGGCCTGGTCTCCACGAAAGGCTCTAACTGTACCTTGCCGTCAAGTACCATCTGCAGCACTATGGGGTAGTACTCCGGCAGGCAACCCCAGGTCCCGATGACCTCGGCATCAAACGCCATGAGCCTGGACAAGGAGTACTCGTTGACATTGGTCGAGAACCCGACCCACACCAGCTTGCCCACGAAACCGAGCAGGGCCAGAGCGATCTCCTGAGCAGCTCTCGATCCCGTCATCTCGAAGATCTTCCAGCCCCAATTGTTCGGCAGGCCATGCTCCTTGCACAGGTCGCGGAACTCATTGCGGATGTCGCCGGCGCTCTTGTCGGTGGAGTTGATCACGTAGTCGGCCCCATACTCCAGCGCCCTTTGCAGCTTATCAGGATGACGTGCGATACCTACCACTGCCTCGGCGCCCATGGCCTTCAAGACTTGTGACATGAACACTCCAAGACCGCCGGTAACGCCCAGGATGATGCAGCGATCACCTTTCTGCACATCTGCTCGCAGCGCCGCCTGGTAGGGACTCGTCACCGCGTCCGCCACCACCGCCAGCCACTCCAGCGGCATCCCCTTGCGGTCTTTGACAGGGCACAGGTCCATCGCCGGAACCACGATGTGGCTGGAGAAACCTCCGTAGATGCCCAGGCTATTGCCGGGCATCTTCTGGGCCAGACACCGGTTGCCGCGACCCATGTGGCAGATTGGGCAGTTGCGGCAGGGCATCACCGCGGGGATGATCACCTCCTTGCCGACCCAGTCCTTCTCTCCGGCAACCACCTTACCGCTGATCTCGTGCCCCAAGGTCAAAGGCGGCTTGGTCACTGTGGGGACCCCGTCGTAGAAATACCCCAGGTCTGTGTGGCAGACGCCGCATCCAGCGATCTCCACGAGGACCTCACCAGCCTGCAGCTCCGGCACGGGGATGCTGGTTCTCTCCAGCTTCCCAGGGGTGACCTCACCGGTCTCTCTGTCTTTGACAGTGGGCTGCACCATCTGCCAGGTCTTGATCTCTTTCAGTACATTGGCCATTAGTTCTTCACCTCCTCGATACCGATACTCCGTCTTCTTTTCCGACTTCGTCTGCCTGTGATTGCGCGGCGAATAGCGCCGCTCCGAAGGCCCCCATCTCCTGGGGATGCGGCGCGACCTCCACGCCAACCCCGGCACGCTCGCTAATGATCTCCGCGACGATAGGATTGTATGCCACAACCCCGCCGCTCATGATCACACGACCCGTCAACCTCTCCATCTCTAGGATACGCTTGGCTACGGAATTGAACAGTCCCCGGACAAGGTCCTCCAGCCTCTCCCCTCCTCTTATTCGATCCAGAACCTCGGTGGCGGTGAACACCGTGCAGAAGCTGCCCAATTCCGTACCCGCCGTGGATCTCCTGGCCAATCCCTCCAGTTCGCTCAAGGGGATGTCCAGCTTGTAGGCCATCTCCTCCAAGAAGGCTCCGGTGCCTGCCGCACACTTGCGGTTCATCTTGAAGCTGGTCTTCCGGCCCGACGCATCCAGTTTGATCACCTTGTTGTCCTGGCCGCCGATATCTATCACCGTGATCTCTTCTGGATAGTAGTAGTGACAACCTGTGGAGTGACAGCTGATCTCGGTCTTGCTCCCCTGGGCAAAAGACACGCTCCGTCTGCCGAATCCGGTGGAGACGATGATCCCCACATCAGCCCTCTCCAGGCCAGCGCACTTCAGAGCCTCGTTCAGGGCGGTCTCCGCCGATTCCAGAAGATTAGCACCGGACCTGCGCACGAAACTGCCCAGTATGTCCCTGTTTCGGTCTATGATCACGGCCTTGGTCGTGGCGGTCCCGCAGTCCAGGCCAGCGAAGTATCTCCCGTCCAGGTCCATTCCCTTGTCCAACAGACCTACTTTCTCTCCTCGAGCTGCTCCACGAAGGCCTCGATGTTGGTCCTGGTGGTCTCCTCCGAATACATCCTGAGGTCATTCAAGTCGCCGTCGATGATCAAAGTCGGAATGCTCAGCTTCTCCTCCAGCCTTTGAGGCATCCCGTACCTGGCGTTGGAGTTGTTGGGACAGGTCTTGGAATCGTGGAAGATGATCCCATCCACCTGGAAGTCCCTCACCATTCTCTCCACGTAAGCCTCTTTCGTCGGCTCGCTGCGGTTGATGAAGATCTCGATGTAGGCCTGGGCCATGCTCTCGAAGGGCCTGCGCTCGTCAAAAGCGCTGAAGATCCAGCTGTTACAGTAGGTTGATACCACCACGCACGCATCCAGTTCAGAGAACTGCTCTGACAAGGGGCGCAGCTTGCCCCAGATGGGCATCCCGTCCCAGTAAATGCGGAAACGCTCGCCCTCGACAGCGGCTACACCATCCACAACCCGCTGTTCCAGCTCCGCCTTGAGCACCTGGTAGTAATCTATCGGCTCCTGGGTGGCTCGCAGACAGACCGCCGGCCCCATGTGAATGCACCCGTCGAAGAAGGTCCAGGGGGAGGGCACATTCTTCGCCAGGCCAAGCACGTGTCCCCAAAGCTCGCTACACTCCCGCGAGAGACGCATGCTCTCCCTGAACCTGTCTATGTCGAACTTCTGACCGCTCACCTCCTCCAACGTAGGGATCAGGTCCTTCAACTGTTGTACTACGTCGTCGATGTGGTTAGGCAAGACCTCCGCCATGCCGTGCGGAGGGTTGATACCCACCACCGGCACATCGAACTCCTTCGCGTAGTACTCCAACCACTCCCTAACATCTCGGCACTGGTTGGTGTTATAGGCCAGCACGTCGGGCCTGGGCAGACTCTCGATGCCCTCATAAGCCTTGGAGAGAGGCGTCTCCCCTTTGAGATAACAGCCCACGTCGCTGGTGAGGTAGGAGCAAATCTCGGGTGAGTAGCCGATGGCGTTGGCCACCGGTATATACTCCATGGCCAACCTGGTGGAGCCCAGCATCGCTCCATGGTTCTCGGGGTAGTGTATCGTAAATCCGAAGGAGCTCAACAGCTCCGCGGGGCCCACGCTCGTACACCACGCGATCTTCCCCTCTTGCTCTCCCTTGGAGATGCGGTCCATCCTGTAGAAGTAGTCCCGCATCGCAGCGTTCAGTTGTTTGGCCGCCTCTAGCGGTTTGCGCAGCAACTTCTTCTCTGACATTCTCTCCTCTCGCTACCGGTGTCACAGCGCCTCTGCCACCACCTCGGTGATGTCCATCACTCTCATGCGCTGCTTGCGCTCCCTCTGGAGCTTGGCTGCCGCCAGCTTCAGGTTGCTCTTGCAGGTGGGGCAGGCCGACACGATCACCTCGGCGCCCAGGTCCATGGCCTCGGCCACGCGCTTCTCGGCCAGGATGGAACTCAATGCGCCGTCATAGCCCTTCAGTCCACCCCCTCCGCCGCAGCACTTGGCCAAAGCGCGGTTCAGCTTAAACTCCATCAACTCCAGCCCGGGGATGGCCTTGAGCACATTCCGCGGCGGTTCGTAAATACTCATGTGCCGGCCGATATCGCACGGATCGTGATAGATCACCTTGCTCGGGAACTCCCCCTTGAACTTCAGCTTACCCTCGGAGATCAGTCTCTCCATGTATTCGACAGCGTGCAGCACCTCCACATCGAAGCCGGCGTGTTCACGATATAGGTCACGCAGTGTTCTGTGGCAGCCCGCGCAGGTCGTGACTATCATCTTGGGCTTCAACTTGGAGAACGTCTCTACGTTCTTCTTCATGCACGCCTGGAAGGTGGCCTCATCGCCGACGAGGTGCGCCACGTATCCGCAGCAGTTCTCCTCCTCTCCCAGAGCGGCGTACTTCACGCCCAGGCTGTCCATCAACTGCATCATGGAGGGCACGATGTACAAATCCTGGTAGGAACCGGTGCAGCCGAGATAGAGGAGGACATCCACTCCTTCCGGTGGGGCGATCCTCTCCTTGTAGTCGGAGGGATAAGTCTCCGTTCGCTTTGCCGCAAGCTCACCGAAGGGGTTGCCCTCTTCCTTCAGGCTCTCCACCATGGGTACGAAGACCTTGGGAAGATAGCCGGCCTCCACCAGCCGCTGGCGGGCAGCACCCACGATCTCAGCAACCTCCAAGCCGGCCGGGCACGTGGCCTTGCAGTTCAGGCAGGTAGTGCACTGGTAGAAGCTGGCCGCCAAGTCCTGCGAAGGCTCCACAGCACCGGTCATCAGGTTATAGGCCAGGATGACGTGGCCTCTGGCATTCCGTGACTCCAGAGCGGTCTCGGCGAAGATGGGGCAGCCCAGACGGCAGAACCCACATTGGATGCACGCCAGTATCTCGTCGTCGGTAGGCTTGCCGTAGCTCTCCACCTCCTCAGGCTTCTCCAGCAGGTCCGTGAAGGCGAAGTAGTCGTAGATATCGCCGACCAGATCATCCAGGCCCATCTTGCCAGGGTTCAGAATGCCATGGGGGTCGAGGGCCTGCTTGATGCTTCTCATCACATCCTGGGCACTGCCAAGCTCTTTCACCATATAGGGTGACTTCGCCATGCCGGTGCCGTGCTCGGCGGTCAGCGTCCCGCCCAGCCTCAGGGTCAGGTCTATGAAATCCTTGGCAATCTCCCTGCCTTTCTCCCAGTGTTCGGGCTTCCGCGCATCCAGCAGGAGCACGGCATGGATATTGCCGTCCCCTACGTGTCCAAAACTGGCGATGCGGAAGCCGTGCTTCTCGCCCACCTCTTGAATACCCTTGATAACGGCAGGGATCTTGCTGACAGCAACGCCAAAGTCCTCGACCAGCGGTATCAAACGCTCACCCCTGACCACTTTAGACAAGGCCGCCACGTACCCTGAGCGAGCCGCCCAAATCTTGGCCATCTCCTGGGCATTGTCGGTCCATTGCATGCCGATTTGACCATGCTTGTCGGCGATCTTCCCAATCCTGTCGATCTGCTCTTTGACGAGGGCGGTTGATCCGTCC
>JBAVWD010000236.1:0-2334 GCA_049697655.1 Anaerolineae bacterium
GTTTGTAGTGCGCGCTTTAGCGCGTGAAAGGGCTGAAGCCCTCACTACGAGCCTGCTTGTAGTGCGCGCCTTGGCGCGTGGAAGGCCCCAAGCGCTCACTGCGAGCCCGGTTTATGTGATCGACGGGCGTCTCGGCCGGATCACGCCTCACGCAGACGTGGACAACCAGAGCGGGTCGCCCCTACGCTTGACCTAAGGCCAACGTGGGTTTGTAGTGCGCGCTTTAGCGCGTGAAAGGGCTGAAGCCCTCACTACGAGCCTGCTTGTAGTGCGCGCTTTGGCGCGTGGAAGGCCCCAGGCGCTCATGGCGAGCCCGGTTCATGTGATCGACGGGTGTCTCGGCCGGATCACGCCTCACGTGGATAACCAAAGCGGGGCGCCGTCCATAGGGCGGCGCCCCGCATGAGACTCGTACGGGCAACCCGGCGGGTCGCTCCCACTATCATCCGCTAAGGCGTGACCTCCAGATGCACCTTCACCCAGGCCGCTGCGTCCCAAGGCGGGGCACCCATGGGGGAAGCGGTGAAGAACCAGTAGTCGCCGGTGACTATCTCGGCCGGAGTGAGGGTCCTCGAGCCCGCTAGGAGCAGCTCAAACCACGGGGGCCCAAAATCCGAGTCCACGGCTGCCAGCCCGAAGGTCAGGTCGTCCGCGGCATCCAACTCCACGGTCACACTGGCGTCACCGAGGTGCATCATATCGTTCAGGGGCAGCACGCCGTAGCTAGTCATGAACGGTGGTCCCCAAATGGGGTTCCTCTCGAGCACCACGCCATTGGCCCCTAGCCACATGTAAAAGTGGTGAACTGAACAGGTATCGCACGGGGGATACCCTGGACAGGGGTCCAGCAGGATGCAGCCGGTGTATAGGTCCTCGAAGGTGACCACCACGGTGGTCGGACAGGGCGGCCCCGTATAGGTCAGAACGTTGCTGGGATCCGACTCCACTCCCACCCCCGGAGGTCCCTCGTAGGCAGTCAGATGGTAGTTCCACTCGTCCCCGCAGGGTGGGTCAAAATACTCCGCAGGTAGGGGCATAACGCGAGCCGACGGATCGGCCACTTCGACCAACATGGTGTCGTTCCGGTAGAGCCTGAACCCGTCAATGGTCGCCTCGTCCCCCGTCCAGTCCCAACCGAACGCGTCCACGAACGGGCAGTCGGCAGGGCAGCTTAAGGGGAACCCACAAGGACAGCTGGTCGTTTGGATTAGATTCTCGGGCGCAGGGGGCACCGGCCTGGGCTCGCAGGGATAGTCGGGACAGATGCGGTACACCACCCTGAACCAGCGCCCGCCGTCGGCCAGGGCCGTAACCTCTATCTCATCCCCTGTCCACTCCGCCTCGCCGTGCTCCCTGACGAAGTGGCCCAGCGACCAGCCATCGATGCCGATCCAGCCGAAGCACTCCACTTCGACCCGGAAGATGTCTCCGCTCACGGGCACCGGAACACTGTTCATGCCGGCCAACTCCGCCTGGATGTCCCAGTAGTTGTCCACAACAGGGGCAAAGGAACCTGTTTCGGGGACCTGCTCCATGTCGGCATCGGCCAGCCAGACCATGCAGTACAAAACGTCATAGGCCTGATCTGCCTCGAGCTCCAGGGCCTCGAAGGTCACTGTCACCGCAGGTGGCCCGTCCTCTTCAACCTCAGGCACTTCCGGCTCTTCAGGAGCCTCCTCCACCTCGGGGGGAGCCTCCTCCCCTGGCGGTGCCTCATCCTCGGGAGGAGGTGCTTCCTCGCCAGGCAGCTCCGCCTCATCCGGCACATCCGGTGGTGGCTCATAGGGCGGCGGCTCAACATCCGGCGCCGGCCCTTCCTCCTCGGGCGAGACAATGGCCGGGATGTGCAGTACATCCCCCGCCGTGAGCGGCGCCGCGGGATCCAACCCCGGGTTGCAGGCCAGTATCTGCTCTGCCGTAAGCTCGTATCCCCCGGCGATGCCCTCCAACGTCTCACCCATCTGCACCACGTGGTCGAAGAGGTCCACGCCCTCGCAGCCCCCAGGTATCTCGGGAGGCACTGCCTCCACCGCGTTCACCGCGACCGAGGCCTGGCCCGAGACATCGTTCATATTGTAGCCTCTGACCACTATCGTGTGATTGCCTGGTGTCTCGGGCACCCATAGCACCATCACGGGGAAGGGGTTGGTCCCATCGGGCAAGGCGCTGCCCTGGGATTGGATTAGCCCCCCGTCAACCCACAATTCCATGCGCGCGATTCTGTTGTCATCCCGTCCCGTGGCCAAGACCTGTACCGGCTCGCCCACGGTGACCTCCTCGCCGTGGCGGGGGCTATCAATGAGGATCATCGGCCCCGCCTCCGCGGCTTCCACC
>JBAVWD010000237.1:0-4272 GCA_049697655.1 Anaerolineae bacterium
GTCCACCTGTCCTCTAATCACGTTGTCACCATCCAGCAAGTGGGTGAACACCGTGTACGACTCGGTCATCTCGGCCACGCACTGCCAGTAGAGAGTCAGTTTCAGGGTCTCGCCTGGCCTCGCACCCTCGTCTACATCATAGCCCAGCAGGCGCACCCTGTCACCCAGCAGCCAGGCGAGCTCGTGCTCCATGGGAGGGACCTCATAGGATCGAGCTCTACCCGAGACGCGAACCGTGCCCAGGGCCAGTTCCCCTACCAGGTGTCCATCCCTGGTGAGCCCCACGTAGAGTATATACTCTCCGGCGGGAGTGTCCGACGACACAGGCACGTCGTGCCAGTCGCGGACTACCTCACCTTTCTCCCACAGGTTGGTTGGGTATGTGCCGTAGGCAGGCCTGCTTTTCTCCTGGGCCTGGCTACGCCCGGCGGTATCTCTGAGCTGGAGTTGCACGAGGTAGTCTTGGGCGATGTCCCGCAACGCTCTCCAGTAGAGTGCCACCCCCACACGGTCGCCTGGATTCACATCCTCACGAGACAAGTCGTAGCCCAGAAGGGACAGATCGGCGGTCAAAGCGCCATGCCCGATGGTGTGCATCGGCTCGACTGCTGGCGGCGACGCAGGCCGCGCGATCCGCAGCTGCGCTGCGGTGAAGCTGTCGCCAAGCGCGCTGCCGTCGTCCCCGCGCACCAACAGCCTCTGCATCGTGGAAGGATCGTAGACCACGACCTGGACATCATAGTCCCCAGGAGGCGTGGCAGGCAAGCTTGGCAGGAGATAATAGTCCATCTCCACCTGGCCCCCTTCCCATTCGGAGGTCAACCTCATGTGATTGCTAAGCAGTGGCTTGTCCACCTGACCGACAACCCGGTCCCGTTGATCCAGCAGGAAGACGGCAACCTTGTAGTCCACTGCTGGTTGGGTCAGAGTTCGCCACTGTAGCACCACCCACGCTTCGCCCCCAGAGGGTAGTGCTTTCCCTTGCCCTTTTCCATTGCTTCCGGCCCCAAGGCTCACGCCGCTGAGCTGAAGTTGGCCGCCAAAGTTGGCCCATACGCTGTGCCAGGAGTCAGCGATGCTGAACGTCGTGTTCACGGGCAGTGGGTAGACGCGCACGTCAAAGGACTCGAACTCGTGCGTATTCACTTCCCCGGACTCTTTACTCAGCAGGAAACGGAGCAGTCGTTTGGGATCGGCGTCGATGTAGTTGTAGGCTTCCTCCAGGACGTAGTTCTTGTAGTCGACGAGCATCACTCTCTCGCGACCCGCGGTCAGTGTTGTCAGGTCACCGGCCACCGTTGACTCATCCAGCCGTAGAAAGTGGAACGGGGCTTCTCCTCGATACAGGAACTCGACGGTGTGATGGCCGGGTTCGTCGTGGGGGGAGGCCAGGGCATTGATGGGCAGGATCCATACCCCTTCTGGCCGGTCCAAGCGGTTCATGGTAGCCGCGAGGTCGACGAACTGGCCATCGAAGTAGTGATTCCGCAAATCAGGGTTCCTAGCCCAAACGAGAAAGTAGTCGTGGACCGTGAGGGTGGCGCTGGTGGCCAGGATGGCCGACAGGCACAGGGCAGCAACCACTTTGGCCCTCGCGGAGGGTCTCCTCGCGCGCCACCAGTGCCACAGTGTCTCCATCCCCACGGCTGGGAAGACGCAGGCGGCAGGGAGGGCGCCGATGGAGCGGGAGAAGTGAGGGACGTCCCTCGGTGGGGTCAAAATGGGCGGCAAGGTGAGAATGACCAGCCAGAACAGGAGCAGAGAATAGGACCTCTGTCGCCATCGGGTCAGGCTGACGGCCAGTCCCACGAAGAAGAGGATGGAAGTCAGCATGTCAAAGGCGGGGCGCCCGGGCAGGTTGTGACGCCACAAGGGGTCGCCGCGCAGGTTGTAGGTGCCCAGGACCTTCACACTGCTCTCGAGAAAGGAACGGAGCGGACCTTCCGGGTTCTTCTCAGGGTTGAAGATGGAGACCTCCCCGGCCCGGCGGAGGAAAACGTCTGAGTGGGTGGCGAAGTACAAGCCCAGCGGGGCGAAGACGAGCACCGCCATGGCCAGGCACATGGCGAACTTGGTCCCGTAGTCTCGCCAGAAGCCTTTCTCCAGCAGGCCCCGGTACAGGAGATAACAAACGATGAGGATGGGAAGGAACCTCTGCGCCTGATAGGTGTACAGGCTGGCGCCCAGGGCCAGTCCTGCCCACGCAAAGTCGAGCCATCGGCTGGACTCAAGTGCCCGCCACAGGAGATAGAGGGTCAGGATGACGAAGGGAGGGCCCAGGATGATCTCCCATCCCAGACGGCTATAGCTGATGTGCCAGTACGAGATGGCTAGAAAAGCACTGGCCAGCAAGGCAACGGCTCGCGAACCGAGCATTTCGCGCAAGAGAAGATAGAGCAGCGGAACTGTAACGATGCCTATGATGGCCGAGAGCAACTTGATGGTCAGGGGCGTGGAGCCGAGCACCGTGAACAGGCCGGCCAGGAGGTACATGTACATGGGCTCGATGCCGCCCCAGCTCTCCTCGAAGAAGATTGGATACTCGCCCGCGAGGATGCGATTGGCACCGATGCCCTTGTACGCGGTGTCTCCGCAGAGGCCGGGAGGTATGTCGTCGAGCCTGTGAAACCGCAGGATTGCTGCCGCGAGGGTGATTAGGGCCAGCAGGAGCAGTTCCCGTCTAGAGAATCGCATGCTCACGCCCCTCCCGCGGCGAGCGAGTGGTGACGGCGGAGCGTCTGGGTCCCATAGAGCAGGCGCCAGATGTGACAGTGAGATTCACTGGGCTCCCCTTGAGCTGGTGGTAGACTCCTGGACCAGCAACTCACCGGACGGCAAGATGGTACCCACGACAATGGTTCTTCTGTCACCCCCCGTGGGGGGCGGAGAGGCAACTCCGTCGCCGACGTCAGCAGGGTAGACAGAAACCTCTAGACTATACCCGCCTCCCGTCGGTTGCGGCAACCCCTCCAAGACGTAGTACTCCGTTTCCCGTTGCCCTGGTTCCCATGTGCTCGTGGTTTGGAACTCCGTGCTGAGGAGCAGCTTGTCGGCTCGTGCTGCCGGCTGGCCATCCTCTCTTGTCACCACCAACTGCACGGCGTAGTCAACGTTGGGGACGCCCTCTGCCTGGTATCGTAGGGCCACCCAGGCACCTGTGGAGGCCTCGGCGTCGAATCCGAAGGCGGCACCGGTGAGTCTGAGGCCCTGGGCGAGGTCCACATCCAGGGACTGGAACTCCGAAGGAAAGGAAAAAGTGACCTTGTCCGGTAGTTCATACATGAGCACGTCGAAACTGTCCAACTGCAGTGTCTCCACTTTCTTTCCGTGCTTGTCGAGCAGAAAAGCGAGCAGCCCCCTGGTGTCGGCGTATGGCTCGTGCCATGGCTGGGCCAGGCCATCCTCGGTTCTCTGGAGCAAGAGAGCTCGCTGTGCGCCCTGGCAGGCCCCGGTGAGTTCGCGAGCCAGTGTGTCCTGATTCACCGGCAAGTAGTGGTGGGGTGTCTGTCCCTGATAGAGAAAATCAACAACGAAGTAGGCCATTCTCTGTTCGTCGTGGGGGCCTACCGGGATCAGCCACACTGCTTCGGGATCATCGAATTCGTTCATTGCGGAGGCTATCTCCACGAAGCGGGGATCGAAGGCCTTGACCAGCTCGATTTCCGCTACCTGGGGAGCGAAGTAATCGCGAAAGGAGAGACCAGCGGAGAGGGTCAGAGACAAACCGAGGGCAACTGCAAGGCCCCATCGTGCCTGGTGGGACTGCGCCCTAGCTCGGAGCCATTCCCAACTCTCTTCCAGGCCCAGGGCGGGGAAGAAGTAGGCGATGGGCAGGGCACCGATGGCCCTCAGAGAGTGGGGCAGCTCGGGATAAGTGAGGATGGCGGGCATTTGCATGGCCAGGAACCACACGATGCAGAACAGGTAGGGCGTCTCTCTCCACCGACGCAGGCTTAGCAGGAAGCCGAAAGCGAAGAAACAGAGGGTGATCAGATCGAAAGCGGGCCGGCCCGCGGGGTTGTGTCTTATGTTGGGGTCAGCCAGGAAGCCAAACATGCCCAATTGGCGCAGCAGGTTGCGGGCTAGCAGAACCGGTAGCGGTTCTCCAGTGTCCGCTCCGAAGACTGAGACCCCGAACCTCACCCACAGGCTAGTGGGGTCGGCCACGAAGTGTTGGGCCAAGGGACTGAGGATCAGGACGACGGAGAGAACGAAGACTGAGAGCGCCGAGAACACAGGTACGTTCACAGAGAGGATGTGTCGCATGGGGGC
>JBAVWD010000238.1:0-2077 GCA_049697655.1 Anaerolineae bacterium
GCGATCTTGAGCTTCTCTTCCTCGGTGTACCCGTCCAGCTCGATGGTCTCCATACGGTCCAGCAAGGGCGCCGGTATGGTGTGCAACACGTTGGCCGTGGTGATAAACATCACCGGCGAAAGGTCCCAATCCACGTCCAGATAGTGGTCGCGGAAGGTGAAGTTCTGCTCCGGGTCCAGCACCTCCAACAACGCTGAGGAGGGATCGCCACGGAAGTCGGTCCCGATCTTGTCCACCTCGTCCAGCATGAACACGGGGTTCTTCGACCCGACGCGTTTTATGGACTGGATGATCCTCCCAGGGAGAGCACCGACGTAGGTCCGGCGGTGTCCCCTTACCTCCGCCTCGTCCCGCATGCCGCCCAGCGACATTCGGATGAACTCCCTGCCCAGTGCCCGGGCGATGGATCGCCCCAGGGACGTCTTTCCCGTGCCGGGAGGCCCTACGAGGTTCAGAATGGCACCCTTCGACTCCTTGGTGCCTTCATCCTTGTCGCGCTCCAGGCGCAGCTTGCGGACAGCCAGGTACTCCAGGATGCGCTCCTTTATCTCCTCCAGATCGTAGTGGTCCTCGTCCAGTATCTCCCGGGCGCGGTTGATGTCCAGGTTGTCCTCGGTGCTTTTCTTCCAGGGGAGTTCGATCAGCCAGTCCAGGTAGGTTCTGATCACGGAGTACTCGGCAGCCGCCTGGGGCATGCCAGAGAGCCTGTCCAACTCCCGCAAGGCCTCTTTCTTGGCCTCTTCGGACATGCCGGCCGTCTCGATCTTCTCCTTCAACTCGTTGACGTCTTTGGCCTGCTCGTCCTCTTCGCCCAGTTCCCTCTGAATGGCCTTCAACTGTTGCCGCAGGAAATACTCCTTCTGGGTCTTTTCTATGTCTGACTGAGCCTCATTCTTGATCTTTTGGCCCAGCTCGAGCACCTCCAATTCCCGGGTCAGCGTAGCGTTCAGGGTGTGCAATTTCTCCTTGATGGAGTCGATCTCCAGCAGGTGCTGCGCGGCATCGGTGTCCATGCGCACGGCGTTCGCCACCAGATAAACCAACTGTCTGGGTTCTTCCGTGTTCAACACGGCTACCATCAACTCGTTGGGCAGGTATGAAACCAGGGCGATGAGCCGCTGGAAAAGGTCCATCGTGTTCCGTGAGAGCGCCTCCACCTCGATGCTCTCCTCCTCTTGATCGGGGACCACCTCTATGCGGGCCTTGAGGTAGGGCTCAGTCTGTGTGAACTCAGTGGGCTTGAAACGCTCTATGCCCTGGACGATGACGCCCACATTGCCGGTGGGGGATTTGACGGCGCGGTGCACGACCGCCACTGTCCCCACTGTATACAAATCGTCTGGAACTGCCCGCTCGGCGTCAGGGTTCTTCACGGTCAACAGGCCCACCATCCGGTTGCCCAGGACCACGTCATCGATCAGCTTGACCGATTCGGGACGCTCGACGTTCAGCGGTAAGAAGGTCAGAGGATAGACCACCGTTTGTCGCAAGGGCAGAATGGGCAACTCGGCTGGGATCGCCGACTTCTCCGTGTCTTCCTTCCGTGCGATCTCGGTGTTCTCCTCCTTGGTCTGCATGATCATGCTGAGCAGGCTCTTGCCTTCTAGACTCATTATTTCTTCTCCTCGACCACGTTGATGGGTACTTTGTGAGTGCCTTTGGCCTTGGGTAGCACGATGATCAAGAACCCATCCTCGTAGTTGGCCTCGATATTCTTCTCCTTGACCGTCCAGGGCAGGAACACATCGGTACGGAATACTCCGTACTTGATCTCCATTTGCTGATAGGTGAGTTTGTCTGCGGGATCGCGACGGGCGCCCGTTACGGTCAAGACACGATTGGCAAAGGTGATGTCGATGTCCGCCTTGTCAATGCCTGCGATCTCCACCTTGACCACCGCTGCGGCGTCGGTGTCGTAGACGTCGGTGGGTGGACGCCACCCTCTGTGTTGCAGGATGTCGTTCCACTGCTCTCGGGGGACGAACTGACGGATCATACGATGCATCTCGGAGTACATCCTCTGTAGCTCTTCGCCCACCCATTTCTCCGATTCTCTCATCTCGGTACCCTCTCGGCT
>JBAVWD010000239.1:0-6156 GCA_049697655.1 Anaerolineae bacterium
GACACATCAACGGACAAGCGATCATGTACGCCGACACCATCACCGAGTCCATGCGGCGCGCCATCGACGAGACCGACCGCCGTCGCGACGTGCAGTTGGAGTACAACAAACAGCACGGTATCGAACCACGCAGCATCGTCAAGGCCATCAAGGACCTCACAGACCAGGTCCGCAAGGTGGCGGAAGAGAAGGCCGAATACGTGGTGGCAACCGACATGCCCAAGGACGAACTGGCCCACCTCGTAGATCAGCTGGAGAAGCAGATGAAGGCAGCAGCCGCGGAGCTGGAGTTCGAGAAGGCGGCCATACTGCGAGACCAGATCTTCGAGCTGAGACAAGCGCTGCAAGATGAAGACGTGCCCGAGTGGGAGCGAATACGAATGGAGGATAGGCAGAGACGGCTGAGGCCCGGCTGATCGACGCTCGACATCATCTACCTACGAGGAGTGCATGCCACAAGACAAGATCGTCGTTCATGGAGCAAGGGAGCATAACCTCAAGAACATCGACGTAGAGATCCCCCGCGACAAGTTCGTGGTCATCACCGGCATCTCCGGTTCCGGCAAGTCCAGCCTGGCCTTTGACACCATCTATGCGGAAGGGCAGCGCCGTTACGTGGAATCCCTCTCCGCCTACGCCCGCCAGTTCCTGGGCCAAATGGAGAAGCCCAGCGTGGACCAGATCGAGGGACTATCTCCGGCGGTAAGCATAGACCAGCGAGGGGTCAGTCACAACCCCAGGAGTACCGTCGGCACGGTGACGGAGATCTACGACTATTTGCGTCTCCTGTACGCGCGCATCGGCACTCCCCATTGTCCTCAGTGTGGGAGAGTGATCTCCCGACAATCGGCGGAGCAGATCGTGGACTCCATCCTGGATTTCGTGCCGGGGACTCGCATTCTGATCCTCGCGCCTCTCGTCAAGGACCGCAAGGGACACCATCAGAGGATCTTCGAAGACGTGCGCAAGGCTGGATACGTCCGGGTGAGGGTGGATGGGGAGCTGCGAGACGTGGAGGAAGAGATCGAGCTGGAGCGGTACAAGAAGCATAATATCGAAGTAGTAGTGGACCGACTTGTGATACCGGAGGAGAAGGAGGAACTTGTTTCCTTTCGCTCACGACTGACCGACTCCATAGAAACTGCCCTGCCCCTGGGCGACGGGCTGGCCATTGTCAGTGATGTCACCAGCGACCCGCCTCAGGACCTGCTCTTCTCCGAGCAGTTCTCCTGTCCCCACTGTGGGATCAGCCTGGGCGAGATAGAGCCCCGTACCTTCTCCTTCAACAGCCCTCACGGTGCTTGCCCTACCTGCCAGGGCATCGGCACCAAGATGGAGATCGACCCGGACCTGGTGATTGCTGACAAGGGCCTCTCCTTGAAGCGAGGGGCCATCGATCCCTGGAGCCGGCGCACCACTTCGGAGTCGTATTTCTGGCAGTTGGTGAAGGCAGTCGCAGAGCACTTCGGCTTCTCCACGGAAGTCCCCGTCCGAGAACTCACTTCAGAACAGATGGACATCATTTTGCACGGCAGCGGCGACGAGGAGATAACCGTCCGCTATAAGAACCACCAAGGCAGGACGCGACTGTGGGCCACGACGTACGAAGGTGTGATTCCCAACCTGGAAAGGAGGTACAAGGACACCGACTCCGAGTACATCCGGAGCGAGATAGAACGGTACATGACCACTCATCCCTGCCCGTCCTGCGGCGGGAAGCGTCTCAAGCCCGAGAGTCTGGCCGTGACCGTTGCCAACAACTCCATAGACCAGGTCACCGCCTTGTCCGTCAGCCAGGCACTCCGCTTCTTCAGAGAGGCGCCAGGGGAGCTTTCGGAGAGGAAGCTGGCCATAGGCGAGCGCATACTCAAGGAGATCCGAGAACGTCTGGGCTTCATGGTCAACGTCGGGCTCGACTACTTGACGCTGGACCGGTCGGCGACCACGCTGGCCGGGGGCGAGGCACAGCGGCTGCGATTGGCCACGCAGATCGGTTCCCAACTGATGGGGGTCCTCTACATCCTCGACGAACCGAGCATCGGCCTGCACCAGAGAGACAATAAGCGCCTCATAGATACCTTGATGCGCATGCGAGACCTGGGCAATACACTGTTGGTCGTGGAGCACGACGAGGAAACGATGCGCTCTGCCGACTACATCATCGACCTGGGTCCGGGCGCCGGCGATCACGGCGGTCACGTTGTGGCCGTGGGGACCATCGAGGACATCATCGCCGTGCCGGGCTCTCTTACCGGGCAGTACTTGTCCGGCAAGCGACGCATACCCATACCGAAGACTCGCCGGTCGGGCAACGGCCACGACCTGATCATCCACAAGGCCGCGGAACACAATCTCAAGGAGATAGACGTCAACATCCCCTTGGGCAAGTTCATTTGTATCACCGGCGTCTCCGGTTCGGGCAAGAGCACCTTGCTCGTGGATGTCTTGTACAGGAAGCTGGCCCAGACTCTCCACCGTGCCAAGTCCAAGCCAGGCCGCCACGGGGATGTGCTCGGTGTCGAACATCTGGACAAGGTGATCAATATCGACCAGTCACCCATTGGCCGGACTCCTCGGTCCAACCCCGGGACGTACACCAACGTCTTCACCTGCATCAGGGACCTCTTCGCCACCCTGCCTGAGGCGAAGCTCAGGGGTTACAAGCCGGGACGCTTCTCCTTCAACGTCAAGGGCGGTCGCTGCGAGGCTTGCCAGGGCGACGGCATCATCAAGATCGAGATGCACTTCCTTCCCGACATCTACGTCCCGTGTGAGGTGTGCAAAGGCCGGCGTTTCAACCGCGAGACCCTCCAGGTTAAGTACAAAGGCAGGAACATAGCCGAGGTCCTGGACATGACAGTCGAAGAGGCGATGGCCTTCTTCGACAAGATTCCTCGTATCCAGCGAAAGCTTCAGACTCTATGGGACGTCGGGCTGGGATACGTCAAGCTGGGGCAGTCATCCACCACGCTCTCCGGCGGTGAGGCACAGCGGATCAAGCTGGCTCGGGAACTGTCCAGACGAGCCACCGGCAAGACACTGTACATCCTCGATGAGCCCACGACCGGATTACATTTCGAGGATATCAGGCGGCTGCTGGAGGTGCTGAACAGGCTGGTAGATACTGGCAACACGGTCATCGTCATCGAGCACAACCTCGATGTCATCAAATGCGCGGACTGGATCATCGACCTGGGACCAGAAGGGGGCGATGAAGGAGGTCAGGTCATCGCCGAAGGCACTCCGGAGCAGGTGAAGGCGATGCCTCAATCTTACACCGGGCAGTTCCTCACGAAGGTGCTGGACGGCCGCCGGGCGTGAGAGATCAGGGATCCTAGGGGGGAGGACCTTCGTGAAAGGGTGGAAGAGCTTCCTGCGTGACGATCCCACCGCCTGGCTGCTGGAGGAAGACGATCCGTCGGTGCGCTACTTCACCCTGGTCGGACTGCTCCATCGCAGCGAGGACGATCCCGACGCCCGGGCCGCCAGAGAGGCCATCAATCACTCGGATGTGGTGCGTGCCATTCTCGACGCCCAGCGCCCTGCGGGCCACTGGGATCGCGACAAGCGGCCATATCACGGAGTGAGTAAGCACCTGATAGTCTTGGAGCATCTGGGATACCAGGGGCACGATGAGCGGGTTCACCAGGCTATTGAGTACCTCTTGGCCAACGCCCAGATGGACGACGGCGCCTTCAGTTCCGACAAGTTCGAGGGAGATCGCAGCTTGGTTATCCCCTGTTTCACCGCCAACGCCGTGCGCCTGCTCCATTGGTTTGGCTATGGCGAGGATCCGCGCACGGTCAAGGCTCTGGACTACCTGCTGCGGACCCAAAGAGATGACGGCGGCTGGCTGTGCTTTGAGCGCGTGAAAAAGACCCACGCCTGCTTCTGGGCCACGGCCAAGGCGCTCAGAGCCCTGGAGGCCCTTCCCACCGACCAGCAAACGGCTTACGTGACGGAGGCTGTCCAGCGGGCGGTCAGCCTCTTCCTCGACAACGGGCTCTACCGACACCACAGCGAGTTCGGCAAGGTCAGCACCAGCTGGTTCCAGTTTGCCCGGCCTCTCTTCGGCAGCACCGACGTGCTGGAGATCCTCGCACTGGTGGCTCCTTTCGTCTCGCCCGATGACCAACGGATACAGGAAGGGCTGAACATTGTCCTAGAGAAACAGGACGAGCGCGGCCGCTGGCCCTCCGAGAGAGAGATCCCTGTGAGAAAGACGTTCCCTATCCCCTTCGAGACACTGGGACGACCCAGCAAGTGGGTGACGCTAGGCGCCCTCAACATGTTGAGACAGCTGTACTCCTAGGCCATCCAGTTCTCAGGACCGCCTGGTGGAATTCAAACTCCTGGCAGACGAACATATCGCCAGACTGCACGAGATCAGGGCCGAGTACGTCTCTGATCGCTGCGTTCGAGTCGTGAGAACAGGGCAGAGCCCTGAGATCAGTCTCTCACTGCAGGTTGAGAGGCTGGGCCACACGTTCCGCAGTCAGGGACTGACCATCGTCGGACAGCGAGACAAGGCAGAAACCCGCAGCCGCCTTGCTGGGGAGACGCTGCAAGTGGTGGCCGAAGACCAGGGGCGACTGATCGCCCTCCTGGACGCAGAGGTGGAGTCGTGGCGCAGGGTGCTCAAGGTCTGGAACCTGTTGGTGGACGAAGAGTACCGCCGCCGCGGGATCGGCACCAAGCTGATGCGCAGTGCCGAGGCGTTTGCCCTCGAGAAGCAGTGTAGGGCGATATCGGTCGAGACCCAGGCCACCAACTGGCCAGCCCTGAGTTTCTATCTTGAACTGGGCTTCGAGGTCTGCGGCGTGGATGATCACTTCTACACCAATCGTGATCTGGCCCGCAAAGAGGTCGCCCTTTTCCTGTATCGAGAATTGCCGTGAAGTACCACCTTTGGACCATCGGTTGCCAGATGAATCAAGCCGATTCCTGGCAAGCTGGCGAGCGACTCGATGCCCTGGGATGGCAATCCACACCAGAGCCAGAGGAGGCCGACCTGGTGCTGCTTAACACCTGCGTCGTCCGGCAGAGCGCTGAGGACAGGGTGTACGGCCGCCTGAGCTCCCTCAGACCACTGAAACGCCAGAACCCCCAGGCTGCCATCGTGGTCATGGGTTGCTTAATAGGCGAAGACACCATCGCTCTGGAGCAGATCTTTCCCTTCGTCGATCTCTTCCTGCGACCCTCGGATGTGGAAGGCCTCATCGGTTTTGCATCAGAGAGATGGGGGACTCACTCATCCTCTGAGGCAGCCACTACCCAGACTGTGCCGGTATGCTGCTATGTGCCCGTCATGGAGGGCTGTGACAACCATTGCACGTACTGCATCGTCCGTCTGCGACGCGGTCGTGAGCGGAGCCGGCCGAGGGAGATGATCGTGGAGGAGGTGCACAATCTGGTTGAACGGGGTGCGCGAGAAGTCACCCTCCTCGGTCAGAACGTGGATGCCTACGGCCACGACCTGCCCGGCCAGCCGGACCTGGCTGACCTTCTGCGCGTCGTCCACGACGCCGATGACCTATGGCGCATCAGATTCCTCACATCCCACCCCAGCGACATGAGCGAAAGGATCATTGATGCCGTCGCTGAGCTGGACAGAGTGTGCGAGCACATAGAGCTGCCCGTGCAGGCCGGACACGACCTCACCCTCAAGCGCATGGCCAGGGGCTACACTGTGGAAGAGTATCGGCGTCTGCTCAACCGCATACGGGAGCGTGTGCCTGGCGTATCAGTCGCCACCGACGTCATCGTGGGCTTCCCCGGGGAGACCGAGGAGCATTTCAGGGCCACCTGCGATCTGCTGGCGGAGGAGAGGTTTGACGTGGTCCATCTGGCTGCGTACTCACCCCGCCCCGGCACCCCTGCTGCCCGACTTCATGACGACGTACCATCGCTCGAGAAAGAGCGCCGTCGTCGACTGGTGGAAGAGCTACAACAGCAGATCGCCAGCGAAATCAACAACCGGCTGCTAAAATCAACCGCGGAAGTCCTTGTCGAGGAAAAGCACAAAGGAAAGTGGAAGGGACGCACTCGCAGCAACAAGCTCGTGTTTTTCGAAGACGGCAGCGAGTGGCGAGGCAAGCTGGCGCAGGTGGACATCACGTGGGCAGGTCCCTGGTCCATGCAGGGGGAGGTCAGGGC
>JBAVWD010000240.1:0-1756 GCA_049697655.1 Anaerolineae bacterium
TACTAGTCACGGTCAATACCACCGAAGGTGCCGCCCACGGCGCTGCGTTGCTGGCAGCGACTGGTACGGGCGTCTTCCCGGATGTGGCCTCGGCATGTGAAGCGGTTATCCGAACGACCGGCAGTACTACACCTGGACCGGCGAGTGCAGTCTACGAACAGATGTACCCGTTGTACCGAGAGCTGTATCCGGCGTTGCGTCCCAGTTTCGATGCCCTATCACGGGTCGTGACACAGGGAGTCTCTGACGAGTGGCCAGCATAGCACAGGGCAGTTGACAGTCGATGCGCCAAAGCCAGAGACCGACCTGGATCGGCTCACTGTCAAGACGGTCAGAGCCCTGACGATGGACGCGGTGCAAAAGGCCAACTCCGGTCATCCAGGCATGCCTGTGGGGATAGCCGAGGCGGCATATGGCCGATGCTTGAGCACATCCCCGCTAACCCCCGCTGGCCCAACCGGGACCGCTTGTTCATCCGGGGCCTGCTGGCTGCCTCGGTGAAGGGATAGAACCTAAGCATGACAACGGCTCAGTGCGGCGACACCGGCCTGAAGTGGGGACTGCTCTCTACAGCGCGTATCAACCACCGCCTGATCCCTGCCATTGGCGCCGCTGAGCGCGCCGAGTTGGTCGGAGTCGCCAGCCGCAGCCAGAAGCGGGCAGAGGCCTACGCTGCCGAGTGGGATATACGCCGCGTCCACGGTAGCTATCAGTCGCTGCTGGACGATCCCGACGTAGATGTCATCTACATCTCGCTGCCCAACAGCCTTCACGCAGAGTGGACGGTTCGGGCGGCCGAAGCTGGCAAGCACGTCCTGTGCGAGAAGCCACTGGCGGTCAGCGTCGCCGAGTGTGACCGGATCATCGCCGCTGGAAAGTCTGCTGGCGTAGTGGTGCTCGAGGCGGTCATGTACCTCCACCACCCTCTGCTGGATGAGGCTCGTCGGCTGATCCGGGAGGGAGCCGTGGGCCGGGTCAAGCTCGTTCGGGGATCTCTTTGCATCTTCCTCGACCGGCCCGATGATGTGCGCTGGAAGCCTGATTTGGGCGGCGGTGCTTTGTGGGACACGGGTAGCTACCCAGTCAGTTTCATCCGCTGGATGGCCGGTGAGCCGGAGGAGGTGTTTGGTTGGCAGACGCTCGCCGAGGGTGGTGTGGACGAGACCTTTGCAGGGCTGCTGCGTTGTAGGAGCGGCGTGCTGGGTCTCTTCGACTGCGGCTTCCGCACTCTACAGCGGAGCGAGGCTCAGATCTTCGGCACCGAGGGGACATTGACCATCAGACAACCATACGCCATCAGCGCTGAAAGTGGGATCCTCCTGCGTCGTGGCTCGGAAGAGCAGGAGATCAGTGTGCGGGACATCGATGTCTACCGATGTGAGGTGGATGCTATGACCGCTGCTGTGCTGGACGGGGCAACGGTGCCCGTGTCGCTGAGGAGCAGCCGTAGTAACGTGGCCACGATGTCGGCGCTCTACGCATCGGCACGGAGTGGCCTTCCCCAACCAGTCTTCTCTGCCTGAGCTGCTGCCCAGAACGCTCGTCGCTCTCAGGTTCTTCTCATTCCCGGCCCTTCCTCCAGGTCTGCACATCTGCCATAGGAAGCCTCGTGTCATTGCTCGATGGGCGCGTGGTCGACTCCGGGGGCTAAGGCCGCGGATGAAGACGCAGCGGAGCGAGCCTCACGGGGTCCATGGGAGGTGTCACAACCCATGACCTGTGCTACAATGCCAGGCGGCCTATGTCCGACCAGTTG
>JBAVWD010000241.1:0-1728 GCA_049697655.1 Anaerolineae bacterium
TAACCACCCCAAACCTCATCACGCCCAGGCCCTCGGCATGGTGGGCATCGCTGCCCAGCGCCAGCAAGATACCTGCCCCGATCGCCATGTGGGCCAGTTCCCCGTCCAGGTCCAGCCGGTTGGGCTGGGCGTTGACTTCCAGCATCGTTCCTGTCGTGGCCGCTTCCTCTACGATGCGCTCGAAGTCCAGGGCCACGCTCTCCCTCTGACCCAACAGGCGCCCCGTGGGGTGGCCGATGATGTCCACGTGAGGGTTGCGCAAGGCAGCGACCATACGGCTCGTCATCAACTCCCTGTCCTGCCGCAGGCCCGAATGGACCGAGCCTACCACCAGGTCGAACTGTGCCAGAACGTCGTCGGGAAGGTCCAGGGAGCCATCACCTCTGATCTCCAGTTCTATCCCCGCGAGCACTCGGAACGGGGCCAGCCTCTCGTTGAGAGCGACAATCTCCCGCCTCTGTCGCTGGAAGTCCTCGGCGCTCAATCCCCCGGCCACCCCCAACCCCTGGCTGTGATCGGTGATCAGGATGTACTCATAGCCGCGCGCCCTCGCTGCCAGAGCCATCTCCTCGATGGTGCTGGCGCCGTCGCTGTAGGTAGTGTGCGTGTGCAGATCGCCTTTGAGGTCTGCCTCGCCCATCAGATGGGGAAGCCGGCCCCCTTGTGCCGCTTCCAGTTCTCCCCTGGCCTCTCGCAACTCAGTAGGGATCCACTCCAGGCCCAGAGTGCCGTATACCTTCTCTTCCGTGGCGCACGAGGTGACGGAGCCGTCCTCGTGCTGGAAGCCGTACTCGCTCAGGCTAAGACCATGCCGGCGGGCCAGGCCACGGAGCGCGGCGTTGTGGTCCTTGGAGCCCGTGAAGTGCTGGAGCAGAGATCCGTAGTGGGCTTCCTCCAGCACCATCAGGTCCACCTGGAGGCCGTTATCGAGATACACGGTGGCTTTGGTGTCACCGTGAGAGCGCACTTCGGAGACCTGGGGAAGAGAAACGAAATAGTCCACGACTTCCTGAGGTCTGGCCGACGCGGCGAGGATGTCGATGTCGCCCACGGTCGGTGCGCAGCGGCGCAGGCTTCCCGCGGGCGTCACGCTGTGTGCCGCTGGGCAGCCTCGTAGGGCGACCACCATCTCCTCGGCCACAGGAAGCGCGGTGGCCAGGAGGTAGCGGCCGGAGATGCGGTGCAGCATCTGGATGCCTTCCAGAATGCGCTCCTCTGACTTGGCGCCCAGCCCCTTGAGGTTGCGGAGTCTGTGCTGGCGTGCCGCCGTCTCCACGTCGGGGATGCTGACCAGGCCCAGCTCATGGTACAGGAGACTCGCCGTCCTGGGGCCCACCCCGGGGATGCCCAGGAGAGAGAGCACGCCGTCGGGGATCTCGCTCTTGAGGCGCTCGTAGAACTCCAACTCCCCGGTGCGGAGCAACTCGTCCACCTTTCCGGCGATGGCCTTGCCCACGCCAGGTATCTCCTCCAGGCGGCCTTCCTCCCACAACGTCGCCAAATCCTCCGGCTGCTGTGCGATGGCCTCCGCTGCTCGACGATAGGCGCGTACTCGATACCACTCCTCGCCTTTGATGTTCAACAAGTCGGCGATGTTGGAGAAAAACTGCGCTATCTCGGAGTTGCTCGTCGGGTGATTTGCCATGGATAGTCTGCCGCGTAGTGGCATCGGGGCATCGGCATCAGAAGCCTCTGGCGCATCATTATATCACAAGTGCTGAGGGCCTC
>JBAVWD010000242.1:0-7982 GCA_049697655.1 Anaerolineae bacterium
GCTGGGCATACAGCCGGGCGAGTCCACGGAAGACGGTCAGTTCACCCTGGAGACCGTAAATTGCCTGGGGGCTTGCGCTTTGGGTCCCGTGGTGGTGGCGGACGGCGCGTACTCAGGAGAGATGACGGGGGCCAGGGCTGAGGGATTGCTGAGAGAAGTGATGGCTGAGGTTGAGACGGCATAACCGATGACGACAGTACGGACACCTGAAGAGTTGGAACTGCTTCGGCAGCGACTGGTGGACGGGCGAGACCCGGACCAGCCGCGCGTCTCGGTGTGTTGCGGCACCGGCTGTCGTGTTAATGGCAGCGTTGACGTGATCGAGGCCTTCCGACGGGAGCTCGATGGTCGGCGGCTGAACGGCGACATAGGCCTGGTGGGCACGGGGTGCCATGGGTTCTGCGAGAAAGGTCCGGTCGTGGTGCTCAAGCCTAGCGGAGTCTTCTATCAGAGGGTGGGCGTTGACGACGTGCCGGAGATCGTTTCTGAGACGGTGCTCAACGGTGCAGTGATTGACGAACTCACCTATACGGATCCCGCGACGGGCAGGAGGATAACTTACGAGCGAGACGTGCCCTTCTACCAGAAGCAGCAGCGCCTGGTACTGGACTTGAACGGTGACATCGACCCCACCAACATACAGGACTACATCCTCTTCGATGGGTATTCTGCGCTCTGCAAGGCCTTGCATCAGATGAGCCCCGAAGAGGTGATCGAAGAGGTCACGCGGTCCGGCCTCAGGGGCCGAGGCGGCGCAGGGTTCCCGGCCGGGATGAAGTGGGGACTGTGCCGGGAAGCCAAAGGCGACGTCAAGTACATCATCTGCAACGCGGATGAGGGTGACCCCGGCGCTTACATGGACCGCAGCATCATGGAGGGCAACCCTCATAGGGTCCTCGAGGGCATGATCATCGGCGCGTATGCCATTGGTGCAGCACGGGGATACGTGTACATCCGCAACGAGTACCCTCTGGCGGTAGAGAACCTGAGGATTGCCATTGAGCAGGCCGAGGAGTATGGATTTCTGGGCCGCAACATCCTGGGCTCGGGCTTCGATTTCTCTATCCAGATACGCCCGGGCAGTGGTGCGTTTGTCTGTGGTGAGGAGACCGCCTTGATGGCCTCCATCGAAGACAGGATAGGCGAGCCGCGTCCCAGGCCTCCCTATCCGGCGGTCAGCGGCCTGTGGGGTAAGCCGACAAACATTAACAACGTGGAGACCTGGGCCAATGTGCCTTTGATCATCAATCGGGGCGCTGAGTGGTACTCCGGCATAGGCACCGACAAGAGCAAGGGGACCAAGATCTTTTCAGTGGTGGGAAACATCAACAACACAGGCCTGGTTGAGGTGCCGATGGGGGCCACGCTGTCCGAGGTAATCTACGACATCGGCGGTGGCATTCCGGGAGGCAAGAGGTGTAAGGCGGTGCAGCTGGGCGGCCCATCGGGCGGGTGTGTTCCCAGCGAGCATTTTGACGTGCCCATTGACTACGAATCCCTGCAGAAGTTGGGGGCGATCATGGGTTCCGGCGGCATGGTGGTCTGTGACGAGGATACCTGCATGGTGGAGTTCGCGCGATTCTTCATGGACTTCGTACAGCAGGAATCTTGCGGCAAGTGCGCGCCCTGCCGTCTCGGAACCCGAGCGATGCTGGAGGTGCTGACTAGGATCACGCAGGGCCAGGGGAAGGAGGGAGACATTGCCTATCTGGAAGAGCTGGGGGAGCAGATTGGGCAATCCTCTCTCTGTGGTTTGGGACAGACTGCACCCAACCCAGTGCTTTCCACGATCAGGTATTTCCGAGACGAGTACGAGGCACATATCCTGGACAGTTGCTGTCCGTCCCACGTGTGCAAGCCTCTCATCCAGTACTCGATAGACGTAGAGAAATGCACTGGCTGCGGGCGGTGTTTGCGCAAATGCCCTGCAGAGGCCATCTCCGGAGCCAAGAAAGAACCCCACGTCATAGATCGAGAGAAATGCATCAAATGCGGAACTTGCCTCGAGTTGTGCAAGTTTGACGCAGTGGTGGTGGAGTAGAAAGGCGCGAGGACATGATTTCGCTAACCATTGATGGCCACAAGGTCGAGGCCCTAGAGGGGTCGAGCATACTGGAGGCCTCGCGAGAACACGGCATCGAGATACCGACTCTGTGCTATCACGAAGCACTGGAGCCCTACGGGAGCTGCCGTCTGTGCGTGGTGGAATTGGAGACGCCGAGGGGACCACGCCTGGTGGCATCGTGTGTGTATCCTGCCGAACATGGGGCGGCGGTGAAGACGAATTCCGAGATGGTGCAGGCATCCCGGCGGATGACCGCGGAGCTGCTTCTCGCCGCCGCTCCCCAAGCTCGAGCGATACAGCAACTAGCCTCAAGCATGGGCGTGCAAGAGCCCCGGATAAGCCTGAGCGACAGCAACTGCATACTCTGCGGTTTGTGTGTGCGGGCCTGCCGCGAGATAGTGGGCGCGAATGCTATTAGCCTGGTGAATAGGGGCTTCAGCAAAGAGGTGAGCCCTCCTTTCGAGATCGGCTCCAACGCCTGCCTCGGCTGCACCACTTGCGTGTTCATCTGCCCTACGGGAGCCATCAAGTTGGAAGACGTGTTGGCCAACAGATCTGTCCATCGCTGGGAGTCCGATTTCCAGGCCACGGCTTGCCGAATCTGTGGAGACCACCACCTTGCGCCTGAGTTTGCCGTGAGCGTTGAAGACGTGCTGAGTGAAAAAGGCGCTTGATGATCTGACCGGTTTCTCCTCGAAGGAGAATGGGAAGTGACGATTGAAGGTGAAGTGAGGATTGGGGTTTTCGTCTGCGAGTGTGGAGGGAAGATCTCAGACGTCGTTGACGTCGGGCTTTTGCAGGAAGGCGCTGCCGGGATGACTGGAGTCGTACTGGTGGAACGACAGCTCTTTGGCTGTTCGAAGCTAGGACTGCGCCACATCAAAAGATCGATAGAGGAACACGCTTTGGACCGCGTGGTGGTTGTCGGCTGCACACCTCGGACCCACGGGCGATTGTTCGAGGCAGTCTTGGATGAAGCGGGTCTGGGCGCTTCAACATTCGAGATGGTCAACGTCAGAGAACAGTGCGCGTGGGTACACGCTGACGATCCCAAGGGCGCGACCGAAAAGGCCCTGGACTTGACACGAATGGGTGTGGCGAAGGCGGCCCTGGTGGTGCCTCGACCTAGTATCCAGGTTGATGTGACTCCGGCGGCCCTGGTCATCGGTGGGGGCACAGCTGGCCTGACCGCCGCTGCGACGGTGGCCGCAAGGGGATTCCAGGTGATGCTGGTGGAAAAGGAGCCTGAGCTGGGCGGCCAAGTCGCCCGACTGCATACTCTCTATCCCAGAGGTGAAAGTGCTAGCGAGTTCATAAAGAAGAGAATCCGCTCCGTGGAGGGGCAGGAGCATATTCAGGTACTTACCGGCTCGACACTAACGGACGTATCGGGCCCGGTTGGGAACTACCGGGTCACAGTGACACGGGACGGCAAGAATCTGAAGTTTCACGTGGGGACGGTGATCGTGGCTACGGGTGCTCGCGAGGCTGAGCCCAGCGACGAGTTCCGGCAGGACGGGGTCCGCGTGATGACACAGTCAGAGCTGGAGCTGGCACTGCGAGAGGATGAAGTCAATGCAGGGCACGTGGTGACGCTGGTCTACGAGCCAGATCCAGAGGCCTACTCATCAGTGGCTGCGTCGACCGCCCTTAAGAACTCCCTCCTGTTGAAGCGCAGACATCCCGAGGCTGCGGTCTCGCTGATCTTCAACGATCTTTCCTCAGACCTGAGTGCTGCGATGATCGAGGAAGCGAGAGCGCTAGGCGTTCGCTTCTACAATTACGACGGGCGACGACCTCCGCGGCTGGCGAACAGGGCCGTCGAAGTGTTCGACCGACTGCGCGGGGAGGCAGCGACCATACCTGCCGAAGTGCTGGTACTGGCTATGCCGCTCGTTCCCCATGATGACGCCATGTCGATCTCCAGTATGCTTTCGGTGCCTGCGGACAAGCATGGATTTTTCTTGGAGCCCAACGTTCGGCTGCGTCCCGGGAGTTTTCTGCCCAGCGGCATCTTCGTGTGTGGGAGTGCGCACTACCCAGTAAGCGCGAACGAGAGCGTGTTCCAGGGGTATAGGGCCGCTGCGAGGGCCTTGCGCCATCTGTCGGCAGGCACGCTGACGAGCCGCGGGCCTCTAGCCCAGGTGAGAGAGAGCCTCTGCGTGGGGTGTGGGACCTGTGTCGAGTCTTGCCCGTTTGGGGCGATATCCATGGTGCCTGGCAGGGGGATGCTGAGCGTATCGAGCATCGACGTCTCGCTGTGCAAGGGGTGCGGCAATTGTTCGGTGGTGTGTCCAGCCAAGGCAATCGTGATGGAGACATCCAGCGACATGGAATTGATCGCTCAGATCGACGCGGCATTGGCTGCTCGGACAGATGGCCGACCTCGCGTTCTAGCACTGTTGTGCGAGTGGAGTGGCTATGCAGCGGCCGACCTGGCCGGAGCTGAGCGTCGCCAGTACCCGGCCAATGTACGAATCATACGGGTAGGGTGCGCCGCCCGTTTCGATCCCTATCTTGTATTGTGGGCCTTTCTGAAGGGGGCTGATGGCCTCCTTCTAGGGGGCTGCGACCCGGGAATGTGCCACTACATAGAAGGCAACAGGTGGGCAGCCAAGAGGATTGAGACCCTCCATCACATGCTGAAAGGCGTCGGGTTTGATTCCAGAAGGCTGAGTCTCCGGTGGTTGGAACCAGATGACGGCGCACAATTCGTGGAGGTCGTGAGGGAGTTTGTCGACGAGATAGAGTACCTGGGGCCCACGATCCTTGTTGACACCGGCCAGAGCTTGGGAGCCAGTCCGGAAGGACAGCTCCTGCCCTCTGGGCGATCGGTCTGATGGCTAAGCGGCTGGGAGGATACTTAATGTCGAAGGAGATGGAAGCACAGGTTTGGGATCTGGACAGATGTTCTGGGTGCGGGCTTTGCGTAGCCACTTGCTCCAAAGGCATGCTGTATTGGGATGAGGAGGCGAGACACCCCGTCAGAGAGGTGAGGCAGAAGCGCCTCGGTCTTACCCAGATCCCTCTCGACACCTGCACCTTCTGCCAGGTATTCTGTGAGGAGACGTGCCCTCGCCTACATCAGTGGGAGGAAGTGCCGGCCCGACGCGTGGTCTCGGCCAAGGCGAAGGGTCCCGTGGAGAGCGGAGAGCCCATGGAGGTGATCAGAGCCCTACTGATCGCCAACCTGTCTGCCAGGGCGATAGATGGGGTCATCATCAGCGATGTGGACGGCTGGGCCCTTCAACCGCGGGCCAAGGTGATGACCAAAGTGGAGGAAGTGGCCGACAACCTGGGGGTACAAGGGCTGTGGGTGCCCACTCTCGATCTCCTCAACGACGCCGTCTACGAGAGGAAACTGCGCAACATTGCCGTGGTGGGAACTCCCTGCGTCAGCGAGGCGGTCAGGACAATCCGGGCCTCAGGCAATGAGCGGCTCAACCCCTACAAGGATGCGCTACGCCTAAGCGTGGCGATCTTTTGCACTGGCGTGTACTACCCCGGACCGGTTCGCCAATTCCTGGAGGAGAGGATGGGCATTGCCGCCCGTGAGGTGAAGAGGGTCTACGTCTCGCCCCGCGACAAAGAACTGAGGGTGATCCTGTGGGACGGCTTGGAGAAGAGGGTCCCTCTCTCCCAGATAGAGGGCTATACCAGGTCGGGATGCGCCACGTGCGACGATCTGCTTGGTGAATCGGCCGACATCGCGGTGGGCAGAGTCGGTGCAAAGGAGGGATATTGCACGCTCATCGTGAGAAGCGAGGTGGGAGAGCAGTGTCTGCAGAACGCGGTCGATCTAGGCTTACTGGAGGTGAACGCGGAGGTTGACGAGACGGCGCTGCGGACCGCCAAGGGAGAGAAGGAGCGCCGAGACAGGCCTCAGGTTTTCGATGACCTGATGCTGATGATGCTCGATGCTCTGAGGGAACCTCAGAGACGGGCAGAGGTGAGAGAGGAATTCGTGAGGCTATACGGGGTGGATAGCCTATCTGATTCTGTGCAGGAGGAAACACGTCATGGCGCATGCGCCCAGTGTACTGGATGCTGAAGGTAGGGACTTGAAGGCCGCGAGCACAGCGCTCAAAGCGATGCTCGCCGAGGATTCTGCTGTGGTGAAGAATGCCGCGCATCTCCATGGGCTCTGCGGCGGGCTCAAGGCTGGCGAGATCACCATTCAGGGAGATAGTGGAGACTATCTTGGCGTGGTGAATAGCGGAGCCTTGATCAAGGTCACTGGCAATGCCGGCAAGTACGTGGCCGACAACATGACGGCTGGGACAGTAATCGTGGAGGGGAACGCTGACTTCGGTGCCGCGCAGTATTGCTACGGAGGCACCGTGGTGATTAGGGGGAGCGCCGGCGGTTTCACCGCTACCATGAACAAGGGGGCCACCATCATCATCGGAGGCGACGTGGGTGACGAGGCGGCGACCTATATGGTTGCTGGCGACGTGGTTGTCGTGGGCAACGCGGGAGAGAACCTGGGCAACTACCTCATCAGAGGCAACATCTATGTCCAGGGCGACTGGGCTAGCCTGGGCCACAACTGCGCGGTGGGAGACGTGGAGAGTGGCGATATCAGGAGGCTGGAAAGCTGGTTGCAGGAGTTCGGACTAAACGCCGATGCCAAGGCCTTCCGCAAGATCACGCCCCTGTCCGACAAACCGTTCTATTCTCACTAGGAGGCAGCATTATGTCGACTGTCGGCGCGTTCTGTGTTTCGCTAAACGAGAATCAATGCATCAACTCCCGCATGCCAGGCAAGTGCGCCACGTGCGTCGAGATCTGTCCATACGGGGTCTACGGTCTTAACGAAGAGAACGAGGTGCGCATACAGAATTACAATGCGTGCGTCGGCTGCCGGCTGTGTGCGGAGTTCTGCCCGGAGAATGCCATTCGCATCAATCCAGCCGAGTCGGAGCTGGTCTCCAGATACCCATGGACCCTCGGCACCATTGAGGAGATACATCACAAGGCCCTGACCGGGGGCTATGGGATGCGAGGCTTCGGCACCATGGGCGGCCCTACGCCGCATTTCGACACCATTGTGGTCGTCCCGTCGCAACTGGCCTCGCCGGCACCCAGGGATAAGTACCGGGAAGAGTGCAACATGGAGGTGGTGATCGGCGAGGACACTTGTGAGAAGCCGATCAGACTGCGATACCCCTTCATCTTCCCGGCTATGTCTTATGGTGCCCTGTCCCGGGAGGCCAAGCTGGCGCTGGCCATCGCGGTGGCCAAGACGGGGATCATGACCAACACGGGCGAAGGTGGCGTGGTGGAGGAGGAACCCTACTACGCCAACGGCTATGAGAGGCCAGACCGAAAGCGAAAGATCTGGGAGCCGGGAGGCTACCTGGTTGTGCAGTGGTCCACAGGCCGGTGGGGCGTGTCTGCTGACTATGTGAACGCTGGGGATGCCGTGGAGGTCAAGATAGGCCAGGGGGCGAAACCGGGGATGGGAGGTCACCTGCTGGGGGATAAGGTGACCGAGGACATCGCCGCCATCCGGGGCATTCCCGTGGGCAGCGACGCCCTGTCGCCCTGTAGATACTACGATGTGGTTGGGCCAGAGGACATCAAGAAGCAGGTGGAGTTGCTGAGGGACATCACCAACTACGAGAAGCCCATCCTGATGAAGCTGGGGCCTAGCCGGCCATATGAGGACGTCAAAGCGGCGGCGCTGGCGGGAGTTGATGCCATCTCTATCGACGGGCTGGTCGGAGGTACAGGATGCTCCCCCGAGGTTGTGACCCAGGGGGTGGGCATACCTACCATCGCCTTGATCGGGCCCGCGGCGAGGGCGCTCAAGGACCTGGGGCTACATCGCAAGGTGAAGCTCTTCGCGCTGGGTGGGATGAGGAATGGACTGGACGCGTACAAGGCCATGGCCATGGGCGCTGATGGCGTGGGC
>JBAVWD010000243.1:0-2616 GCA_049697655.1 Anaerolineae bacterium
GTCGGGGCTGCGGTGAGCAAGAGATTACGGGGAGGTAAGCATGTGGAAGGAGTTCAAGGAGTTCGCACTTCGAGGCAACGTGGTGGATATGGCGGTGGGGATCATCATCGGCGCGGGCTTTGGCACCATCGTCAAGTCACTGGTGGATGACGTGACCATGCCGCCCATCGGGCTGCTCCTGGGCGGGGTGGACTTCGCCAGTTTCTTCATCCTGCTGAAGCAGGGTTCACCTGGGGCACCTTATGGGTCTTTGGCCGATGCGCAGGCCGCAGGCGCGGTGACCATCAACTATGGGGTGTTCATCAACGCCGTGATCAGCTTCCTGGTGGTGGCCGTGGTGGTCTTCTTCCTGATGAGGATGATGAACCGGATGCGCCGGGAGGAGCCAGTGCCCTCCGAGCCCACGACGAAGGAGTGCCCGTTCTGCCTGTCCGCCATCCCCATCAAGGCCACCCGTTGTGCGTTCTGCACGTCGGAGTTGGCAAAGACCGGCTGAGGCTGGTTCGGAGAGTGTGCTTCACCACGTTGGAATGTATGTACCGCACGGCATGCCGTGCGGCTACGGGGATCGATTTGGGCGTCGCGCGGTTGAAGACCGGCCAGATGAACGTGCTTGAGCACGTTTGACGTTTCTGGTAGCGTGGGGTTTGGACACCACGCGAGGGCGTGGTGTACATGGTCGCACCGGACTGAAGTCCCGCGCTACGGGTATGGAAACCGGCTGAAGGCGGTTCGGAGAGCGTGGTTCACCATCTTGGTACAGGGATCGTCCTGGACGTCGCCCGACTGGAGACCGACCGGATGAACGTGCTTCAGCACGTTTGATGCTCATTGTAGCGTCGGGTTTCAACCCGACGCGGAGGCTGATCGCCGCAAGGGTCGCGCCGGACTGAAGTCCCGCGCTGCGGATGGAAATCCGGCTGACGCCGGTTGTCTGGACTTGCTGCTTGCGGTGACGATCCCGTAGGGGCGGGTTTCAAACCCGCCCGGCAGTGGACGGGGCAGGACCTTGGGCTGCCCGACGTGGGCCCTGGAGCGAGGATTGCGTCATGAGGTACAGGCCGGCCGGTTCGGGTGAGGTCGTCGAAGAGGAAGACTACGCCAAAACCATCATCTTCTCCGCTGACGATTTTGAGGACGAGGGTCATCTCCTGCAAGTGGTCACGGTGCCGCCGCGCACCAGGCAGCGCCTGCACTTTCACCGGAAGCAGACGGAGGTCTTTTACGTGCTGGAGGGCCAGGCCGTCATCGAGCTGGCCGGAGAGGAGTTCCTGGCACGGCCTGGAGACGCGTTCATTTGCAGTCCGGGAGATCGTCACAGCCTCTGGAACCGGTCGGACGAGGATTTCCGGTTGGTGGTGTTCAAGATCAATACCCCGGTAGAGGACGACACCGAGTGGATGGAGTGAGCCGAGCCTTGAGGGCTGGCAGGGAGACTGTGCGCTGCGCCGGAGAAGCTGAGAGGGTTCGAGTATCCGGCCTCGACAGCGAGGAGTTTGGTCTGAGGGGGAGGAAGGTGTGGACAGAATCATCAAGCAAGGTGCCCGTCTGCGCTGCGATGTGCACCGTGCGTTCGAGATGTTCACGGTCAATGAGCTTGTTCAATCGTGGTTGGCTCCCCTGGCCGAGATTGAGCCGCACCAAGGTGGCAAGTACGAGCTGTTCTGGGATCTGGAGAACAAAGAGCAAGATAGCACCATCGGTTGCAGGGTGACGGCCATCGAGCAAGATAGGTTCCTCTGCTTTGAGTGGAAGGGTCCCACGCAGTACCGGCACTTCATGAACAACGCGGATCCCTCGACCCACGTCGTGGTCTTCTTTGTTCCCTGCCCGGACGCTGCGGAGGCATGTACCGACGTACGTCTGGTCCACTCGGGCTGGCGGAGTACAGCGGAGTGGGAAGAGGCCAGGCAGTGGTTCGACCGGGCCTGGAGGGTGGTTTTGGAGCAACTTGAACATGGGGTGAATACCGGTTCAGCCTGAGAAGAGAGGCGATGGTAAATGATCGTATCTACAACGCCGACCATTGAGGGGAAGAGAATGGCCCAGTATCTTGGTTTGGTGTCTGGGGAGGCGATTCTGGGAGCGAACATTTTCAAAGACCTCTTCGCGGGCATCCGGGACATCGTCGGAGGCAGGTCTGGGGCCTACGAGGAGGAACTGCGCAAGGCCAAACAGATCGCCATCGACGAGATGGTGGAGCAGGCCAGGGTCCTTGGTGCCAACGCCGTGGTAGGTGTGGACCTGGACTACGAGACCATTGGTTTCGGCTCCGGAGGCAACATGCTGATGGTCAGCGCCAGCGGGACGGCGGTGGTGGTGGAATCGTAGCCCCGTTCCAGGCATACCCTTGCACTTGTTCTGATTCTGGACGGGGGTGGGCCATGCAAGGAGGTCCAGTAGCGTGGAGAAGTACGACCTCATAGTGATAGGCTCGGGCGCTGGAATGAACGTGGCATCCAAAGCTGTGCACGCCCGCATGAAGGTTGCCGTGGTCGAACATGGCCTGATGGGAGGAACCTGCCTGAACACAGGATGCATCCCTTCCAAGATCCTGCTCCATCCTGCCGATGTGATACGGGAACTGGAGGAAGCCAGCAAGATTGGCGTGGAGGC
>JBAVWD010000244.1:0-4321 GCA_049697655.1 Anaerolineae bacterium
GCAGACGCTGGCCCACCAAGGTTCACTCCGGATTCTCTGGAGCCCGAGATGAGCGATGGTGAAGAGGCCCAGACCTTTCTGCGCGGTCTGGAGTAGGAGAGGAGGCGTCCGATGTGTGCCCTCGAGATCTACGTACTTAACGTGGGCCAGGGCGACACCGCCATCATCAAGACCCCACAGGGCAACGTCGTGGTCATCGACGCCTACCGGCCCGCCAAAGTGAAGGACGCCCTGGACACCATCAGGCCGGATGGCGCCATATCGCATCTCGTTGTGACCCACCCCCACAGTGACCACTACGGCGCCGTCTCCAGGCTGCTGGCCGACTGCACCGTCGGCAAGGTGACCCTGGCCCCCTTCTGGTTCTACGCCGGCACCCCAGCCTACCACCAGATCATCAACAGGGTCCAGAGCGACCACATTCCCCTGCACTTCATCTCAGGTTACGAGCGCGACTACACCGATGGCGGGACCTTCCCCCACTATGCAGAGCAGTTGTACCTGGAATTGGTGGGCCCGCCCAACTACACCCTCGAGGATCTACAGGAGTGCAACCTGCTGAACCCGAACCACCTCTCCGTCCTGGCCAGGCTCAACTACGGCAGGTTCAGCATGGTCTTCGCCGCCGACGCCCAGATGGAGAACTGGGCTCACTACGACCGGGAGGGCCTGCTGGAGCAATCATGCGACGTGTTGAAGGCAGCCCATCACGGGAGTAAGAGGGGGACCCAGTGGGAAAGGCTGGAGAGGCTGGCACCAAAGCTGGTGATCGTGTCCTCTGACCCTGCGGCCACCCACGAGCTTCCCGACCTCGTCGGCAGCGCCATCTTCCTCGAATACGACGAGGACGACGATCACACCGTGGCCCTCACCTCTGAGACGGGTACGATCAAGATCACCGTGGACGCCGCCGGGTTCTATGACGTGGTCTCTTTCGGCGAGGGGCCCGATGATCTCTTGTCCGGTCTGCTCCCCGGTCCCCTGCCGCAGACCGACTGGGCGTCGATCCTGCAGCTCAGGATGGCCTGATAGGCGCCGTCCGGCCGATACCGCAAAGACACCCCGCGGGACGCCGGAGCGCCGACTACCTGCTAATGTCTATTCGCGATAGCAGGTCCTCCAGAGGTAGATCGGCAAGGGAATCGAGGTGCAGGTCCGCGTGGTCCGTGGGCAATTGCCGGGTCAGGGAATTGGGCACCACCACGCAAAAGAGGCCCGCCGCCTGCGCCGAGGTGATGCCATTGGGGGAATCCTCCAGGGCAATAGCCTCCTCGGGACCAAGACCCAGCTCCTCGAGGACTGCCACGTACAGTTCTGGGCTTGGCTTCACTTTGGTCACGTCGTCGGCGCACTTGATGGAGTCGAACTGCTCCCTGAGTCCCAGGCGCTCCAGGTGGCGATACACCCAGGGACAATCCGAACTGGAGGCCAGGCCCAGCTTCAGCCCCAAACGCTTGGCGTCGGCGATGTACTCTTCAACGCCGGGCAGCGCGCTCTCTGCTGCGATAAGCTCGGCCTCGCGCTCCCGCTGTCTGGCGGTCAGGCCCTCCCGATCCACCCCATGTCCGAGTTGAGACTCCAGATAGCCGCAGGGATCGAACATCTCGGGCGAGCCGCCCAGCCACACCTCCCAGGCCGAGAGCGGCAGCTCGGCCCCGAACTCCTGGAAGATCTCCACCCACGCCTGATAGATGGTGCCCTCCGTGTCCAGAATCAGCCCGTCGAAATCCAGAATCAACGCTCGAATCATCTCAGTAAGAGGTTCTCCCCTCTCCAGCCTGTGTCCGACCAAGGCATGCGCTCATCACCATCCACACCCTAGCGCATCACGGCTCTCACCATGACCACGATCACCAGCGAGGCCATGATCGCCCACAGCGTCACGATGACAGCGGCGGCTTTCCAGTTGGTGGGCTTCCCTTCGGACATGGCCGCCTCCGCCCTCTGCCGGCATTCAACCATCACCTCCGGCGGTATCATCCTCAGGGCAAGGGCGATGCCCAGAGGGACCAGCACCAGGTCGTCCAGATACCCCAGCACCGGGATGGGGTCGGGAATCAAATCGACGGGGCTGAAGGCGTACCCCACCACGCAGGCAGCGAAGGCCCGGGCATACCAGGGCACCCTGGGGTCTTTGTAGGCCAGCCAGATGGCGTAGGTCTCCACCCTCAGTTGCCTGGCCCGCTGCTTCCACGAATCAAGTACCTTCAAAGTTGGCTACTCCCCGCAGTGTGGTCACCCCCTCCGCTACACCGAGATGGCGGCAACCCGCGGATTATGACTGAACCGTGGCCAGGGGTCAAGAAGAATCTACCACTGGCCCTCGTGGCGAGACTACTGCAGGCTCGTGGTGATGTTCTCAACGGCGGAATCCTGCAATACCCTTCCGGTGAGAACGAAACCACCACTCGCATTGAGTAGCCGCCTGACGTCCGCGACCGCGATCCGCGCCGCGAAGCTCACCTCATACTTCGGCCCGAACACCATCAGAACCAGGACGTCGAAATCGTCTGGATGCAAGCCGGTGAATACGGTCCCGGCGACTGGGACTCTGCTGCGTGCCTTCACTTGATATCGACGGCCCTCCTGGTCGGTGGCATCGTGGCGCGAGAGTCTCGACTCGCTCATCTGCAGGCCAAGTGCGCAGGCCGTAATCCATTCTGCATAATCACCGACCACGTTCCGGGTGCGCAGAACTCCCAGGTGTTTGAGGGCGTCCCGGCTCGAATCCCAAATGCCCATAAGGTGGCGCGCCAGTTCCTTGTCTCGGTCGTTCCACTCATCCATCGTTCGTTTCCTTTCCCGATGAACTCCACCAAGTCCCATCAGCAGAATCAAATGGCCCAGGCCTCCCTCAGAGCGGAAGGATGGCCCCCAGAATTGCTGCGGCGACCTTCAGTAGCGCCCCCCGGGGTGCGCTCGCTATGCGGGCACCGCGATGTGCCATTCGACAAGGGCGACCCGTGGGTCAGCCTGCGCCCGACGGGCCTGGCAGGTCGTAATCGCTCACCGTGCCGCGTCTCGTTGGTGAGGCGAGAGTTCGAAGATGGCGAGCGCGAGGCGACGCTACATCCGTTTCCCCAGCCGTAGGACAAGCTTGAAGCTTGTCCCACGAGGCCGGGCGCTGCTGTGGCTCCGGCTGCCATTGCAGGCCCGCCCTGCCCGTTCATGCTGGGCTGGCAGCCCTTTGTGGCCGGTTGACCAGGTAGATTCCCGCCCCCACCAGTAGGAGGCCGAGCCACAGCAGGAGAGGTGTCGGTTCCTTCAGTATCAGCCCGCTGAGGATGACCCCGAAGAGCGGCGACAGAAAGGTGAAGGCCGCCAGGCGGCTGACAGAATAACGGTGAATCATCCAGAACCACGCCAGGTAGCTCAAGAAAGCAACGATCACCGACTGGTACAGGAACGCTACCGCCACGGGTCCCGTCACAGCTACAGGGTCAGACCGCTGGAAGACCAGCCAGGCCACCCCCAGCACGGGGATGGAGAAGAATAGCTGCGAAAAGAGGGTATGATAGTGGGTGTAGTCACGCCCGCTGATGATCCTCTTCACGTAGATGGAAGTCGCCGCCCAACACAGACCGCCGCCCACCTGCATCAGGTCGCCCAGCCAATACAGGGGTCCCAGGTCGGCGGAGCGCGACCAGAACACAGAAACCAGCCCCAGCAAGGCCAGGGCCAGACCTCCGACCTTCGCTGAGTCGAGCCTGTCTCCCGTGAGGAGGAAGTGGGCACCGATGGCCGTCCAGAAGGGCTGGGTATAGAAGAAGATGATGCCTCGTGAGGCGTGGGTGAATACCAACCCCCAGTAGAGCAGGATGAACTCGATGCCGAACAGGAGGCCGATGAGTGCGGCGTGCCTGAGTTCTCTCCGAGGCAGGAATACGCCCTCGCGCTTGCTCCGTGCATACGCCCAGATTAGGAGGGAGGCCACGCCAGACCGGGCCACCGCGGCCAACAAGGGCGGGATGCCCTGGTTGCTGATCTTAATGCTCACCAGGTTTCCGCCCCAGAGGAAACAAAGGCCAGCCAAGATCAGGCTGGCTGTGAGGGGGACGGCCCCACTGCCTTGTTCGCTAACTTCGGTGTCCTTCATCGACTTCCCCCTCCATATGGGTGCTCAGGGACTCCCACTATCGTTCTCCTGCCGATTGCCCGGCATCCTCTCAGGGTCAGCCCTTCACGGAGGCCGCCTCGCTCAAAGACGCATTGTAGCTGGACTGTGTCCCTAGCTCAAGATCCGTGCTTGCCCAGGCGGCCAGGACTCAGAGCACCACCTTCTCTGGCCACGGCTCTCCCTGCGAGACCCCCCACAGTTTGC
>JBAVWD010000245.1:0-1808 GCA_049697655.1 Anaerolineae bacterium
CGACAGTCTCCAGGTGGTTGTCGGACGTAACCATCACACTGGCTTCCGAATGCTCGAGAACGTATCTGATTTCCTCATCGACGAAGCGGGCATTCACCGGGACCATCACGGCGCCGATGGTGTTTGCTGCCAGCCAGGCACAGGGGAACTCCACGCGATTGGGTAAGAGGATAGCGACTTTGTCGCCTTTCTTGACACCTAGGGATAGCAGGCCACTGGCAACCCGGTGCACAGTGTCCAGAACGTCCGCATAGGTGACTTGCTGCTTATTGAAGACGAAAAAAGCCTTCTCAGGAGTTCGAGAGACGGCCTCTTCGAGTGATCTGCCGATGCAGCTCATGCTTGCCTCTCTCCATCGTGGACGAAGCCGTTGGACTAGAGGTTTGCCTGCCAACGGCAGCCCTGGCTCCGTTTCTCATTGTACATTCAATCGGCGGCGAATCCGAATCCTCTTCGGCGAGTGGAGTGGCGCACCGATGAGATGAGCTAGAGACCTAGAGTCTGTTGGACAAGCGAGGGCTGGCAAGGATGGCACAGTCGTGGCCAAAAGGTCCTGCACCCGCTAAGGCGGTCAGTGTTGCCTCGCGAGATCGGGCTACAGCCTTAACAGCCTTACACGCATCTATGTTATAATCGCGCGAGGACCCATGCCCACCAACCTGCCCCCACAATACTTCGAGGCGGACAAGCGATATCGCGCAGCCCAATCGACTGCGGAAAAGATCGCGCGCCTCGAGGAACTGATGGGGACCATCCCCAAGCACAAGGGCACGGACAAGCTTCGCGCCGACTATCGCCGGAGGCTCTCCAAGCTTAAGTCTGCAGCCCAGGCGAAGAAGCGTCCTGGAAGGCAGGAGTCTGTCTACCTCATAGACAGCGAAGGGGCTGGACTGGCCATCCTGGTCGGTCCCCCCAACGTGGGCAAATCCTCTCTGGTGGCTGCAGTGACCAACGCCACCCCCCAGGTGTCTGCAGCACCGTTCACCACCTGGGAACCCACACCGGGAATGATGCCCGTCGAAGACATTCAGGTCCAGCTCATAGACACACCGCCGTTGAACAGAGACTTCGTGGAGCCAGGGCTGCTGGATCTCATCCGCAGAGCGGACCTCCTCCTGTTGGTCGTCGATCTCCAGACAGACCCCCTGGGTCAACTCGAGGACAGCATCGCTTTCCTGCAAGAGCACCGCATTGTTCCCCGTCGTCTGAGGGAGGCCTCCACCGAGGATGGTGGCTTGACCTTCGTGCCCATGCTGGTGGTGGTCAACAAGAACGACGACGAGGCGTCAGATGAGCTTTGCGCGGTCTTCCAGGCGCTGCTCGAGGATGACTGGCCCCTGGTGCCCGTGTCCGCCACCACCGGTCGAAACCTGGAACGGCTGAAACGGGAGGTATTTGACCAGTTGGAGATCATTCGAGTCTACTCCAAGCCACCGGGCAAGAAGCCGGACGTCGAGAGGCCCTTTGTCCTGCCCACGGGCAGCACTGTGGAGGATATGGCGGCCAAAGTCCACAGGGATTTCCTGCACAACCTCAAGGCGGCGCGGGTGTGGGGTAGTGCCGACTTCGACGGCCAGATGGTCGCACGCGACTATGTTCTGGCCGACGGCGACGTAGTGGAGTTGCGCCTCTAGACGGAGTGTGTCCACACCGTCGCCAAGCGGCAGGCTGGTGGCAACCTCTCGGATGGGTTTTGCTTGCGGCTTCTGTGGCATCATTCAACCCAGGGAACATGCCTCCCTGGGCGGCGTCGGAAGAAGTGGGCGATACCGCGGCGCGCGGCACCCGGACCGGCAGAAGTCCTTGAC
>JBAVWD010000246.1:0-8753 GCA_049697655.1 Anaerolineae bacterium
GCGACGCACAATCTCGGCGGTCCTGGATTGACCGGGATGGGGCCGCGCTTCCTGGATACGTGGATCGAAGGCAGCCAACTCCCCGCGCATGGCCTCAAGACTTAGGGCCAGGGCGATTTCGACGTGAGCCAGTGCCAGCTCCGCCTGATGCTTGGCCAGTATGGCGATAGCCAGCGACACAGTGCTGCCGTTGATCAAGGCCAGCCCTTCCTTGGCGCCCAGTTTGAACTGGATGGGGTCGATACCCGCGGCATCAAGGGCCTCAGTGGCCGGCATGCGTCGTCCGTCGAAGAACGCTTCTGCTTGAGGGTGTCCCACCAGCGTTCCGGCCATATGAGCTAGTGGAGCCAGGTCGCCGCTGGCCCCGACTGAGCCCAGTTCGGGGATCAAGGGGTGCACACCCCGATTGACCAGCGCCAGCAGACGGTCAACGAGCTCGGGGCGCACTCCGGAGCAGCCCCGGGCGAAGGTGTTGGCCCTGAGGATGAGGATGGCCCTGACCACGTCTTCTGGGAGTGGCTTCCCCACACCGGCACTGTGGGAGTTGATCAGCATCTCCTGGAAGCGATCTATCTGCTCCAGGGCGATGGCCGAATCTTTCAACTTGCCCACGCCGGTATTGAAGCCGTAGATGGGTCGAGCATCAGCCTTCAGCCAGTGATCTTCCACGTACTGGCGCGCCTTCGCCAGGCGCGCGCGCGACTCGGCCGACAGAAGCACCAACGGCCAATGGTCCTTGGGTGCCGTGGCCACCGAGACCACCTCAGAGGCCGCGAGGCTGTTTCCGTCCAGTTCAAGATTCATACGATTCTCCCATTCGGAGGCGGTCAGTATGCGTCCAGCTCCCATTGTACGCGTTCCAGCACTTCGCTCGGTGGGCGTGCCAGTTCGAATCGCCCGCCTGGGTCCCCATCACCGGGCAGCGAGGTGGCCACGATGCCCACCTTGGTCACGGTGAGGTTCTCCTCCAGCGGCTCACACCGATCCGCCCTCGCTCCGGGGAAAACTACGATGTCCCGCTCGGCCCTCATACGCGTGGCCAGCGCCCATTCCACCTGAGTCCAGTCGTCAGGGTCGATGTCGTCATCGACGACGATGACGAGCTTCAGCAAGTTCACCTGGCCCATGGCCAGCGTGATGGCTCGCCTGGCTTCGCCAGGCTTGGGTCTGTGCATCGTGATGATGGCGTGTAGCCGTCCCATTCCACCATCAGTGATGAAGACCCTTTGAACGTTGGGCATAACGCGCCGGAGCGCCTGACAGCTCGTAGCTCCGATGGCGATGCCCCCTAAGAGGCAGTGCTCAGGAGCGTAACCGGGTAGGATGGCCTGGTAGATGGCATCACGACGATGGGAGACGGCTCGGACACGCACTGCGTGCCCCGCACCATAGTGGACGTAGAAGCCCGGAAACTCGGACACAGGGCCCTCTTCGATTCTATCGGTGGGGTCGAGAACACCCTCGAGCACGATCTCCGCTTCGGCGGGCACCTCTAGGTCCACAGTTCGGCAGCGCACGAGACGCAGCGGTTCGCCCAGCAACGCGCCCGCGATGTCGTACTCGTCGTGGCCCAGCTCGACGTACATCTGGGAGGCGATGAGCACCGCAGGGTGGTTCCCTATGGCGACCGCGATCTCCAGATCGTGGCCTCGAGCCTCTGCCCTCCGTATCAACTCGCTCAGGTGATGAGTGGGAGCGATGCCTGCCAGGAGTCGATCACCACCTTCCACCCGGAGCCGCGCTATGGATACGTTACGCAGGCCCGTCTCTGGGTCCTTGGCAATGATCACACCAGCTGTGATGTACGGTCCGCCCTCCCTCTCGAACCAGGTGGGCACAGGAAGGAGCGACGGGATGTCCACCCGATCTTCATGAACCACTTCGTGCACCGGCCCTTCCGGAAGGACGGATGGCTGTACGCCGTGCTCAAGAGCGCTGAGGCAGGCATCCTGCAATGTGGGCAGCTCGACGCCAAGTCCACGAGCTATCTTATCCCTGGTATTGAGCACATTGCCCACCACCGGCATGTCATGGCCCTTGACCCGGCGGAAGAATTGCGTCGGACCGTCTTTCCTCAGAGAGAGTACGGCTCCCAGTTCAAAGCGCGGGTCCACGACGCGGTCTACGTAGTGCAGGTCGCCCGTTCGCTCCCAATCGTGCAGTGTGCTGCGCAGGCTCTGTTCCATAATCCCACTCTCAAGAGCGCCATTTGGCGGTTAGGCCCCATGCATCCAAGGGCGAAAAACAACCTCTCCCTATCCCTCCATGTCGAGCGCGGCATCGATCCTGAGAAGGGCGGCCAGCAGCACGCGAGCCCCGGTGATGCAGCTCCCGGGATCGGTGAACTCTTCCGGGGAGTGGCTGATCCCTCCGCGACTGGGCACGAAGAGCATCGCCTGCGGGGCGATGTGAGCGATGCACATGGCATCGTGGCCAGCGGCGCTGGGCAGAAGCCGATAGGGTACGCCCAATTCCTCACACGCCCAGGTCAGACAAGCCAGCAGACGAGGATCTGACCGCGCCGGCGGCTTCCTGGAAAGCACGGTGAAGTCGCCTCCCGTCTCCACGGCAGCCGTTGACAGGTCGCTCTCGGCGTCATCGAGACCCGCTTCATCGAGGCCTCTTGTTTCCACGCTCAATTCCACCCAGCCCGGGATCACGCTCGGGGCGCCAGGCTGGAGGTGCAGACTGCCCACCGTGCCCACTATCCCGTAGGTTACGGCGATGTCCCGCACTCTGAGGATGAAGGGAGCGGCCATGACCAGTGCATCGCGGCGCTCATTCATGGGAGTTGTGCCGGCGTGATTGGCCAGCCCCTCGAAGCCCACCGTGTAGCGGCGGATGCCGACGATGCCCTCTACCACCCCCAGCGGGAGGCCCGCTGCCGCCAGGGTGCCTCCCTGTTCGATGTGCAGCTCGAGGAAACAGGCCAGGCTTCCCTTCTCTCGATGCGCCTGCACGGCAGCAGATGGATCGAGGCCCGCTGCCGCTAGGTGATTGCCCACGGCGTCGCCATCCCACGCCGGTGCTTGGAGGAGCTGCGGATCCAGCAAGCCAGCCATGGCCCTGCTGCCGATGGTGCCCCCCATGGTTGCCTCTTCGGCGGCAAAGTTGACCACCTCGAGCGGGTGGCGCAGGTGTAGCCCGGCTTCCTGCAAGGCCCGAAGACAGCCCATGGCGGCCACGACGCCAAGGGCTCCGTCGTATCGCCCGCCATGGGGTACGGTGTCGGTGTGGGAGCCGATGGCCATGGGAGGCAGCTCGGACAGCTGACCGGGATAGGAGCAGA
Organism: Anaerolineae bacterium; assembly: GCA_049697655.1. GTDB lineage: Bacteria > Chloroflexota > Anaerolineae > UBA7937 > B3-Chlor > JAUVXJ01. The sequence continues at coordinate 3,290 of JBAVWD010000246.1, forward strand.
TGCTGTTTCCCGCCTGGTCCACTCTGACGTCCAGGCCGAGTTGCCCCATCTGATCCTCCACCCACCGCCGCGCCTGCTGGTCCGCTGGACTGTACGCGATGCGGTCGATGGCTCCGTCAGGGGATGCTCCGAAACGAGCAAGGGAGTCCAGGTCTTCGAGGAGTCGCTCGCCGTCCAGTTGAGGAGTGATAAGCCTTGCCCCTTGCCTCTTGGCGCGAGTCGCTTTTCGTCAAATGAGCACACAGTGATGCTCTCTGAGGCCCTACTTGGCGAGTATAGCACTGTGAAGGGTCAGCGTCAAGCAGGTGCGGGGGAGCGTGGAGGAGAACCCGCTGCGACGCCACCCACGAGTGCAGTACTCGCCGTGTGGTTGGCGGGCAAGCCCCTGGGGACCCTTGCGCCGAGGCAGGGCAGAAAGTCAGGTGAGGAACGCCATGGCCTCGCACGTTTGACCCTGCGCCAGGTCTAGCAGGCTTCTCGGTCGCCGCGCCTGCGAGGGTTGAGCCTTGGGGCAGGCTCCAAGAACACTTGATGCGACCCACCGCCTCTGTTATAATTCGTGTATAGCGGGAATGGGCGTGATGCTGTGGCCGGATCTTTTCCGGCCACACTGGTCACGGAGCTGCTTGGGGGCGCCCCGCAGGCAAGAGACGATGTCTTCAAGTCAGGTGAGTACGATAGCACTGGTAGTGGTCGCCGTTGGGTTCGACTTCCTAAACGGTTTCCACGATAGTGCTAATATCGTGGCGACTATGATTTCTTCCAGGGCGATGGGGCCACGCAGGGCACTGCTGCTCAGCGCTATCGCACACTTCTCAGCCCCCTTTGTCTTCGGAGTGGCGGTGGCCACGACCATTGGCAAGGACATCGTGAGTCCGCAGACCATCACTGTCTCCGTGGTGATGGCTGCTCTGCTAAGCGCCATCGCCTGGAATCTGATCACTTGGTTCTTTGGACTGCCTTCCAGTTCCTCGCATGCGCTGGCCGGGGGCATCGTCGGGGCGGTTGCGGTGGCCAGTGGACTGGGGGCCATTCATCAGGATGGGTTGGCGAAGGTGATCATTGCTCTGGTAGTGTCACCGCTGTTGGGGCTACTCTTTGGCTACTTGCTGATGAAGCTGGTGCTGTTTCTGGTGAGAGGCGCCACCCCGCGCGTCAATTGGCTCTTCAGGCGAGGGCAGGTACTAACGGCTGTCGCGCTGGCGCTCAGCCACGGGACCAACGATGCTCAGAAGACCATGGGGATCATCACCATGGGTCTAGTTGCCGGTGGTTTCCTGGGCGAGTTCGTTGTGCCGCTGTGGGTGATTGCCCTTTCTGCTGGCGCGATTTCCCTGGGCACGGCTCTGGGTGGGTGGCGGATCATCAGGACGTTGGGTGCCGGTCTCTACCGTCTCAGGGCCGTGGACAGCTTCGTCTCCCAGGCTTCTTCTGCCGTGGTCATTCTGGGTGCGGCCATCCTGGGCGGACCCGTGAGCACCACTCAGGTGGTGAGTTCGTCCCTTATGGGCACAGGCAGTGCTCAACGGGTGTCCAAAGTGCGGTGGGGTGTTGTGGTCGACATACTTACAGCCTGGGTGCTGACAATTCCTCTCTCCGCACTGGCCGCGGCGCTGCTGTACTTCCCGCTCGATCGTGTGCTAGGGGGTGCGTAGGCCATGGGGTTCAAAGAGTTCTTGCGACCGAGGCAGGACAACTTCGTGCGCTTGATTGCTGACCAGGCTGCGAAGACGCTGGAGGGCATGGATGCTCTGGAAGAATACATGAGGAATAACGACAGAGATGCGGCGAAGAGAGTCATCCAGGCAGAGAAGGAGGCTGACGAGCTGCGGCGCATCCTCGTAGACGAGTTGAACCGCACGTTTGTGACGCCCATAGATCGGGAGGACATCTTCGCCCTTTCGCGTGCCATAGACGATATCCTCGACTATGGCGACTCCACGGTCGAGGAGATGGCCATCCTGGACATCTCGCCGAATAAGCATCTGCATCGTATGTCTTCTCTGCTGAGGGACGCGGCCAACGAGATACACCTGGCCACCTTACGGTTGAAGGATCATCCCAGTGTGGCCTACGAACACGCCATGCGGGCCAAAGCTCTCGAGAACAGGATGGAGACCGTCTATCGGGAGGCCCTGGCTGATCTTTTTAGCGGTCCTGCTGACGGCGAGCGTATCGTGCGGATGCTGAAGTTGAGGGAACTCTATCGTCACCTCAGCAACTCTGCCGACAGGGGTGATGAGGCGGCCAATGTGATCACGGACATCGTGGTCAAGATGACATAGGCGTAAGTCAAGGTGAGTCGGATGACCAGGGTAGTGGTGCTCACCGGTGAGCGAGGCGTCGGCAAGACGCATCTGTGCCAAGCGGTGGTTGAGCAGGCTGGCAAGATTGGCTTCCGCTGCGCTGGTGTGCTCTCTCGCGCTGTCTTCGACGGAGAGGAAAAGGCCGCCATCACCCTGGTAGACGTGGCGACCAGCGCTGAGAGAACCCTCGCGGTAGCGGACGACACGCCGGGCGAGCTCCGATGGGGTAGATACAGGTTCGTTCCCTCTACGCTGGCGTGGGGTTCGGACCTGCTGACCGGAGCAACGCCCTGCGACTTGCTCATCGTGGATGAGTTGGGTCCGTTGGAATTGACACTGGGACTGGGGTTGGAAGCAGCACTGGATGTGCTGGACGAAGGTGCCTTCTCGCTGGCCCTGGTGGTGGTGCGACCAGAGCTGCTGGACACCTTGAGAAAGCAACTCAATTGCGCCGAGACCAGGGTCGTAGAGGTAGATCTTCAGAACAGGGACCAGCTTCCGGGGCAGATTCTGTCTCTCTTGGACGAGAGGCCTGAGAATCGTGACTTGCCTTTTGGGGCAGACCATTGTACAATGGATGAATAGAGAATAGGTTCTCCGACCCAACGTGCCTAAAGGCCGATGCCCATGGGCGTTGGGCGGCAGGGCACAGCCTGAAAGGGCTTCGCCTCCCATGCTTGGAAAGGAGAATCGTTAGGATAGACGGGGCGCTCTTTTCCAGGTGCGCCTTTTTTTGTGGAGCGGGGTATGAAGAATCAAGAGATTGTTCAGGAACTGAGAGAATCTCTGGAAGAGGACGGACGAGTGACTTGTGCAACGATGCATAGGATTGCCGGGAAGCTGGACGTAGAGCCCCTCGTAGTGGGAGACACAGCCACTGATCTAGAGATCCAGGCTTCGCAGTGTCAGTTGGGTCTCTTCGGACATGGGCCCAGGGGGCAGGGCAAGGGACGTATCGTCCACTCACAAGCGGAAGTCAGTGAGGAACTGGCGGTTCGCATCCGTGGCGCTCTGGTGAATGACAAGCTTCCGTGTGACGCTGCTTGGGACATTGCCAGCGAGTTCAAGCTGACACGCCTGGACCTCGGCAATGCGGCCGAGACACTTGGCCTGTTCATCTCGCCGTGCCAACTGGGCTTCTTCTGACCTTTACAACATAACAGTGCTGAGTTCTCCGACCCAGCGGTTCTACCGGCACAGGCCCATGGACGCTGGGCGTTAGGGTATGGCTTGAAAAGGCCGTGCCTCCCGTGCTTGGAAAGGAGAATGCTGCCAGGGGCTCTGTCCCGTATCTGGATGCTGGCCTCCTTTCGAGCGTAGAGTGTGATGAGGAGGGAGGTGAGGATCGCAAGGATAACGTTGACAGGGCCCTTCTTAGTGTCTGCTGCAGATGGAGAAAAACAGGCTACCATGGGAGGTAAACGCAGATGAAGCTGTTGAAGTATTCTGGGCTGGCGCTGCTGGTCACGATGATGCTTGTGCTCGCAGGGTGTGGCGGAGTGGCAGGTCCACAGGCTCCTCAGGTGGATTGGACGCTGACCGTGGAAGGAGAGGTGGACACCCCGCTGACGCTCAGCTACGCGGACCTGGCGGCTATGGAGCAGATCTCGCTGAAAGAGATCCTCATGCAGAAGTCTACCGGCGAGGACACGGTCAATGACTGGGAGGGTGTATCTCTGGCCGCCATCCTGGAGAAGGCGGGAGCGAGCACGGGGGCCAGTGGCATCACAGCCATTGCTGCCGACGGGTATGCGATCATGATCTCCATGCCCGACCTGGAGGATGCCATCGTGGCCCTCAAGTCGGACGGAGAGTGGATCGTCACCGCCGACGAGCAGCATGGTCCCATTAGACTGGTGGTGCCCAACAAGCCGGCAAATCACTGGATCTTCCAGTTGAGCAATATCGTGGTGGAGGGCGCTGGCGCTCTGCCCCCTCAGGCTGAGTGGGAGTTGGCCTTCGAAGGGGCTGTAGACAATGAGAGGACTTTCGAATTCGTTCAGTTGACGGGTTTCGAGCGGGTCGAGCTGGAGGGTCTGGTGGTGCAGACCGAAAGCGGCGAGAGCACCCATGATTTTGAGGGAGTCCCGCTCACCACTCTCTTCGACCTGGTTGCCCTTCGTACCGACGCGAAGTCAATCACGGCAGAGGCTGTTGACGGCTACAGCGTGGCTATCAACATGGCAGACCTGGGCGAGGACGCCATGGTCGCCCTGAAGATGGACGGCGAATGGCTGGTGGAGAGCGACCCCGAGAGCCCCATCCGCCTGGTCGTTCCGGGGCTGCCGGCCAACAAGTGGGTGTCGCAACTGGTGAAAATCACCGCGAGCACCGAGTCTGCCGCTGAGCCCGAGCCGGCTGAGACTCCGGAAGCATCTGAGGCCCCTGTCGTCGACTGGACGCTTACTGTGGACGGCGCCGTGTCCAATGTGCTTAGTCTGGACTACGCTGGGCTTGCGAGCATGGACACTGTGGTCGTGGAAAACGTGGTGAAGCAGACCCAGCGGGGCGAGAGCACCCATACCTATGAAGGGGTGCTCCTCAGCGATATCTTCGACCTGGCTAGCGTTGACAGCGCCGCGACCACTCTGACGGCCACTGCCTCTGACGGATACAGCTCTTCCATACCTCTGGGCGATCTGGGCACCGAAGCCATGGTGGCCTTGAAGGATGACGGAGAATGGCTGGCAGAGGCTGATCCGGAGAGTCCCATCGAGTTAGTGGTGCCGGGATTGTCCGCCAGCGAGTGGGTTTCCATGCTGGTGAGCATGACGCTGGAATAGGGCATCTTCGACCTGCAGGTACGCCAAGAGGGGTGGTGACATGGCGTGTCACCACCCCTTCCCTTCTTGTTCACCCTTGTGCTGGTTCTACGGATTGGAAACCACCCTTGCCACATCTGAAACCCACTCTCCTTTGTGCAGTTCGGGGAGCATGAGAGTTGGTTTTCCGTAGTAGATGGTGAGGATAGCCTGCTCAGCATCGCGAGCCTCGATGGTGTACGTTTCGCCCTCGGCGTCGGTAACGGTCAGCGTGGAGAAGTCGCGATGGGCCACCACATCGCTGATGGGGGCGCCGGTGTGCAGATGGGAGTACTCCCCTTTGCGCACCTCACCGTCTTCCTCACTACGGTACATGGGATAGCTTCGCTCAGAGAC
>JBAVWD010000247.1:0-1850 GCA_049697655.1 Anaerolineae bacterium
GCACCAGGATCTGGTCGGCGGCCAGGATGGTTGACAGCCGGTGAGCGATGACCAGGCTGGTGCGGCCCGCCAGCAGCGGCTCTAGCGCCGCCTGGATCAGGGCCTCGCTGTGCGAGTCCAGGCTTGAGGTCGCCTCGTCCAGTATGAGCAGGCGGGGGTCTTTGAGGACTACGCGGGCGATGGCCAGACGTTGCTTCTCGCCGCCGCTGAGCCGGTAGCCTCGCTCGCCGACCACGGTGTCGTAGCCGTCCGGCAACTCCGCAATGAAGTCGTGGATGTTGGCCGCCCGGCAGGCCGCCTCCAGCTCAGCCTGGGTGGCGTCGGGGTTGGCATAGAGCAGGTTGGCCCGCACTGTGTCGTTAAACAGGTAGGTCTCCTGGGTCACCATGCCGATCTGCTGCGCCAGTGACTCATGGGTCACGTCCCGCAGGTCGTGGCCGTCCAGGGTGATGCGGCCTGCGGTGGGATCGTAGAGGCGGGGCAGCAGATAGGTCACGGTCGTCTTGCCTGCGCCACTGGGACCCACCAGCGCCGCCAACCGCCCCGGGAGGATCTCGAACGACAAATCGCGCAGCGCCCAGCGCCGCGTGATGATCACGCCCGGCGCCTTGTTCGGCTCCTGCCCATTCTTGTCCGGCCCGGCTGCGGGTAACGCCGGTAACTCGTCCTCCTCCAGATAGGTGAAGGACACATCCTCAAAGCGCACGTGGCCGTCCACGCGCTCCAGCTCGATCGCCCCAGGTTGGTCTTCGATCTCCACCGGCAGGTGGAGGTACTCGAACACCCGCTCAAAACTGACCAAGGATTGGACAAACTGGATCTGGACATTGGAGAGGGAGGAGATGGGTCCGTAGAGCCGGCTCAGGTAGGAGGCAAAGGCGACGATGGTGCCCACGGTCATCGCCTGACGCAGCACCTGGTAGCCACCCACCCAGTAGATCAGGGCCGTACCGATGGCGCTGGCGATGCCCAACCCCAGGAAGAACCAGCGGCCCACCAGCGCCTGCCGCACACCGGTGTCGCGCACTTGGTGGCTGGTCTCGCGGAAGCGGGCCACCTCCTCGCGCTGGCGGCCAAAGGTCTTGACCAACAGCGCACCGTTGATGCCCAGCGTCTCGGTGATGATGCTGCTCATGTCGGCGTTGTATTGCAGGGACTGGCGGCGGATGCGGCGCAGAATGTCGCCCACCCGGCGCGCCGGCAGCAGGAACAGCGGCAGCACCGCCACCGAGAGCAGGGCCAGCCGCCATTCGATGGTGATCATCACCGCCAACGTGGTGGCCAGGGTGATGACGTTGCTCACGATGTCCGGCAACGTGCCGGTCACAGCGTTCTGGGCGCCGACCACGTCGTTGTTGAAGCGCGATACGATTTCACCCGACCTGGTATTGGTGAAGAAGCGCAAGGACATACGCTGCAGGTGATCGTACATGGCCTCGCGAAGGTCGCAGATGATGCCCTCGCCGACGCGGGCGCTGAGGTAGCGCTGTCCCACGCCGATGAGCCCGCTGACCACGGGGATGCCGATCATGCCCAGGGCCAGCCAGTGCAGCCGCGCGAAATCGCGGTTCGGCAACACGTTGTCGATCAGGTCTCGGTACAGCAGAGGCGGAACTAACCCGATGAGGGCGGTGACGGCGATGGCCGCCATCATCAAGGCCAGAGAGCGCCAGTAGGGCCGGGCATAAGCCAGCACCCGGCCCAGGAGTTGCCGGCTGACCTGGGGCTGGCGTTTCGATTCGTCGTACTGGATGAAACTGTGCCAACCACCACCGTGAAGCATGTTGCTATTCTCCCTCTATTCGCGTAGCAGCAGTAGTGCTGTCTCGGCCAGAATCGCCACGCCGACC
>JBAVWD010000248.1:0-3743 GCA_049697655.1 Anaerolineae bacterium
GACCACGTCCCTGGAAACGGAAATGGTCATCCTGGCCATCGGCCAGGCCTCGGACCTATCCCTGGTGGAGGGCACGGGTGTGGAGGTGCAGCGCGGGCTTCTCCAGGCCGACAAGGAGACGATGAAAACCGGAGTCGAGGGCGTGTTTGCCGGGGGCGAGGTGGTGAGCGGACCGGCGATGGTCATCGACGCCATCAACATGGGGCGGCAGGCGGCCATTTCCATAGACAGGTACCTCGGCGGAGAGGGCGACATCGCTCAGGCCCTGGCACCGGCAGAGGAGTTCGATCCCTACCTGGGCCGGCAGGAAGGCTTCGCGGAGCTGGCGCGAGTGGCCATGCCAGCGTTGCCCGTCGATCGACGCCACCAGGGCTTCGATGAAGTCTACCTGGGGTACGATGAGCAGATCGCCCGCCAGGAAGCCAGCCGTTGCCTGAGGTGTGACTATCGTCTCCACATCCTGGCCCCCGTCATGCCGCCGGAGAAGTGGCTCCCGTTCTCCAGCGAGGCCGTGGAGACCGTGCCCGAACTGGCAGGGGTCTACCAGCTTCTGGATGCCGAAAAGGCCATCCTGGCCATCAAGGGCGTGATCAACATGCGACAGGCTCTGGAAGGAGACCTGGAGAGCAATGACCAGGCCTGCTTCTTCGTCTTCGAAGAAGACGAGATGTACACCAAGAGAGAGAGCGAGCTGTTGCAGCAGTACCTCCAGCAACACGGCGAGTTGCCGGGAGGTGGTGCGAGCGAACTGGACGATCTCTTTTAGGGGAGACTGTGGAAGAGCCAATCGCCAGGCGCCGCTGGACGCATCCTGAGCCGCGTCCTGAGCTTGACGAGGGATAGACCGAAGGTCGTATCGAAGGAGTGGTCCAGCGGCGAGGTGCACCAGGGCGGCTTTGTGTGCACATCCAACAACCGTTTCCACATCCCCCTCGAGAGGTATTGTGTGTGCACAGCACCGCGCGTATAATGGCTGAGAGACAAGGACACGGCACATCAGATTTGGAGAAGGAGGTCGAACATGGCCAAGCTAGCGGCGGAGGACGTGGAAATCAGGGTCATGAGGGAATCCGATCTGGCGCCTGTGACAGACATAGACTACAAGGTCTTCGGGAAGAGGCGTCCCGAGTACTACGAGCGGAAGATCGCGGAGGTCCTGGATCGGGAGAGCGGCCGCCTCGTCACGTCACTGGTGGCCGAAGTGGGCGGCAAAGTGGCGGGATTTGTCATGGGCAGCGTCTATCTCGGCGAGTTCGGCATCCCCGAGAGCATCGCCTACATCGACACCATTGGCGTGGATCCCGACTTCCAGCGACAGGGCATCGCTGGCTATCTGCTGGACGAGTTCAAGACCACTGTGCAGAAGGCCGGTGCGACGAAGGTTCACACCCTGGTCAACTGGGCCGACATAGACCTGTTGGGCTTCTTCGCCAACCGAGGATTCGGGGCCTCGAACACCCTCAACCTGAAGTTGGACCTGCCCTGAGACGCTGGGGCCCGGTTCGGAGATAGAGGATGGGAGAGACAGGGGTGACCGCCGAAGAGCAACTCATCGCCGAGGGGTGGACCAGGCAGTTCAATACAGATGAGCCCCGTCTCAGCGAGGCGGTGGAGATGTACGAGCAAATGGGGCTGGAGGTGCGTCTGGAGCCTGTGGTCATCGACCCCGATTCCGAGGCCTGCCAGATGTGCTACGAACCGGACTGCCACCGCTACCAGACTATCTGGACCAGACCCAGGGAGGGCTCCCGCGCGGACGACGATCTCTTCTGAGTCGCAGGACTCCGTCTCGCCCCAGCTTTCAGCAGCAATTGCCTCCCGCGGCATCTGTCCGATGCCCGGGAGGCCTTTGGTGTCATGGGCCTCGTGAACCCGCCAGGCGCCAGAGAGGCAGGACATTTCACCCTCCCCTTAGTTCCCCTCCCCTCAAGGGAGGGGAACGATAGAGGGGCATTGCGGGCCTCCTTCCTGGAAGAAGAGAAGCCTATGGGGGGCCTATTCCTCTTCCCCCTTGATGGGGCAGGATTGGAGGTGAAGGTGAGACAGAACCGCGTCCCTCACCATGCTCAGCACCTGCTCCGGATGTCACGTGAGGGACCTGAAGACAGCATGCTGAGCCGCGTCCTGAGCAGGGTCGAAGGATAGGCCGCAGGCCGTATCGAAGCGTGCGGGTCGCCCAGGAAAGCCTGAAGTGCCCAAGTAGCTGGCTGAGGATCATGAGCCGCATCCTTCGATACGCCGCTTCGCGTCTATTCAGGATGCTTGCTTGGGCTGATGTGGACTAGAGGGCTGGCAGTGAGGGCTTCACCCTTGTTGGCGTGCTGAGACGCACGCAGAGGACAGATGCTGGGAGCCTCTGTGACAAGGATTTCACCCTCCCCTCTATCCCCTCCCATCGAGGGAGGGGAATCATGGCCTTGGCACTGCCGGCGTGAACGCCTGAGCCCTCTCCCCGTTGGGGAGAGGGTGTGGGTGAGGGGTAAGCAGCGTCGCGCTCTTCCACTAGCTGCCTGGCTCTCTTCGGTAGCTACATCGGATGTTTGCGTTTCAGGGACCCGGGGTATATGATTAGGACCACCGCACGGCCTGGCCACAGCAGGGCCGTCGGGACAAGTTGGGAGTGTAGCTGCATGCGTGTGCTGTTCATCGTGAAGCAGGTGGACTATGAGCCCCAGGGCATCCTGCATCTATCGAGTGTGTTGAAGCAAGCCGGGCACGAGGTCAGACTCTGTATCGTCAATCAGGAGGACCCCGTCGAGGCCGCAGAGCAGTTCCGACCGGGGATCGTGGGCTACAGCGTGACCACCGGCTTGCAGAAGTATTACCTGGACCTGAACAAACGGATCAAAGAGCGGATCGAGGTCTTCTCCGCCTTCGGGGGACCGCATCCCACCTTCTTCCCGGAGATGATCGAAGAAGAGGGCGTGGACGGCATTTGTATCGGCGAGGGAGAGGGCGCCATGCTCGATCTGGCGCAGTCGCTGGCGAACGGCTCCCTCAAGCCCGATATCCGTAACTGGTGGTTCAAAGTCAACGGCGAGGTGGTGCGCAACCCAGTGCGGCCCTACATAGATAACCTCGACGAACTGCCCTTCCCCGACCGGGATCTGGTCTACGAGCAGCATGGGCCGACAAAGAACAGCAAGATCAAGCACTTCTTCAGCGGCAGAGGCTGCCCCTACGAGTGCAGCTACTGTTTCAACCACGCCCTGTTCGAAATCTACAAAGGTCATGGCCAGCGTGTGCGCAAGCGAAGTGTGGACGTAGTTCTGGCCGAGATCAAAGACGTGCGAGACAAGTATCCGTTGGCCTTCGTCGTCTTTCTCGATGACACGTTCACGATCCGCAAGGAGTGGATGGCGGAGTTTGCCGAAAAGTACCCTCAACGCGTTGGTCTGCCCTTCTTCTGCAACGTGAGGGCCAATCTGGTCACCGAAGAACTCGCCGAACAGCTGCGCCAAGCCGGTTGCATCAGTGTGGGCATGGGTATCGAAGCGGGGAACGACCGCATCCGCAATATGGTGCTGCGGCGTAACATGACCAAAGAACAGATCATCGGGGCCTGCCAGATGTTGAGCGCGGCGGGCATCAACGTGATGAGCACCAACATGGTGGGCCTGCCCACGGGCGGCCTCGACGATGACCTGGAGACCTTGCAGCTCAACGTGAAGTGCCGGCCAGCCTTCGCCAACGCTTTTATCTTCCAGCCCTATCCCCGTACGCAGCTGGGGGAACTGGCCCGC
>JBAVWD010000249.1:0-2165 GCA_049697655.1 Anaerolineae bacterium
GGGGAGGGGAAGGAGCGGTGAATAATAACAAAAAGGGCCACCGCCCCGACGACGATGGCCCTCAACCCACACCAACCAACCTTCCGAAGGTTTGGAACCTCCGGAGGTTCTTATCTACCTCTTCCTCAGCCGCAGACCGGCGTATCCCGCCAGACCCACCAGCCCACTGCCCAGGAGCAGCACACTGCCCGGCTCCGGCACGAACTCCACCGCCGCCACGACACCCAGCACGATGCTCTCATCCAGCCCGCAGGGCCCGTCCACCCAAACCGTCGCCGTCCCGGCGTGTGCCGGCGTAAGCGTCACCTCCAACGTGCCCGGAGAATCGCCGATGAAGCCAGAGCTGGTCACCACGCCGTTGTCGGTGGTCACAAGGAACGTAGGATCGCCGTGCAGGTCGCCGGGGCCCTTACCCAGGTAGACCGCAGGCGGGCCGCCCGAGAACAGGAAAGTGATGTTTGTCGGGGAACCCACAGTCGCCGGGTCCACGCTGGCACCGCTGGTGATACTCTGGATCCAGGGCGTGAAGTCCACGCTGCCGTCGATCTCGCTGACGGTGTCGCATCCGGCAGCACCTGGGCCGCCTGCGCAGCCCCACCAGTTGCCGGTGGCGTCAGCACTGGTGGCCGCTACTGCCGCCTCCTCTGGTTCTACGTCGATGGCCAGTTCCAGCCCATCAGAAACGTTGCCGCAGATGATGTTCGCATTCACCAGGATGGAGTCGGCCTCTTCCAGGTAGGACAGGTCGATGCCATCGTCTAGATTGTCGCGGGCGATGCAGCTGCTGATCGTTACTTTCCCCTGCACCCAGCTGATCTCGATGCCGTCGTCGCTCTGACTGCCACTGGTGCTGCACCGGGTGATGATCACGTCGCCGTCCACGCGGCCTTCCTCTTGATCCGTGCTGCGGACAAGAAGGTTGTCTGAAGCATTCTCGTCAATGACGCAGTCTATGATCTCCAGATTCCCGTCGATGTCCCAGATGTCGATGCCGTGATCCTCCACACTCTTCGTTGCGCTGCAGCGGGTGATGGTGTAGTTCCCACCCACACCCTCGGAGGTGATGTTGGACCACTCGTTCTCGGTGGCCTCGCAATCGGTGAGCGCCACGTTCCCGTCTACCCAGTCAACATCGATGCCGTTGTCGTCATTGGAGTTAGTCTTGCAGTTGGCGATCGTGACGTTGCCTCCCGCGCCATCGACGTGTATGCCATCGTCTTCGTTGCCATTGGCAGTGCAGTTCCTGATTATCACGTCGCCGCCGTTGGCACTGGGGTTCACTGAATAGCCAAGGGTCGTAGGGTGACCGTCCTCGTCATCTGGCTCTGGATCCTCCAAGTCATCCCCGCCCGCTGCGGATTCTCCGGATCCGGCCATGCCGACTTCATCCACATCGATGCCTTCGTCGTCGTTGTTGTTGGCGGTGCTATCGGTGATGGTCACATTGCCGCCCACTTCATCGACATCGAAGCCCTGATCCTCTTCGCTGCTATTGGCGGTGCAGCGCTTGATCTCCAGGTTACCCGTTACATAGCCGATGTCGAAGTTCTCGTCGTGATTGTTGTTCGCGGTGCAGTCGCTGACACTCACGTCGCCGCCTACACTCTCAACCAGGATCCCATCGCTGTCATTGGAGTTGGCTGTGCAGTTGGCGATGGTGACGTTTCCTCCTGCTTCTGAGATCTGGATGCCATCCTCACCAGTGTTGCTGGCGGTGACGTTGCGAATCACGACGCTGCTGTTGACGCCAAGACGGATGCCATCATCGCCGGACGCGCTGTCGGTCTTGACGATGAAGCCGTTGATGGTGACGTTCCCCGAGTGGGTGGACGACGTATAGAAAGCCGGACCGGTGGTCCCGCCATCGACGGTGGCGGTTCCGGGCGTGGGCGTGCCCCCGGCGTTGACTGCGTTGAGGGTGATGCCACCCCCGCCCGCCTTGTAGAGGTCCACGCTCTCGTTGTATGTGCCGGGGTAGACGTTGATGGTGGCGGGATAGGTCTCACCAGCGACCGCCGTCGTGATAGTGGCGTAGTTGCAGGTGGGAGGACCGGCGGAGCACACCGTCACGGTGGCTGCCGATACCGGTGCCGCAAAAGCCAACAGCAGAGGGACGACCAGAGCCAGGACGCCAACCACTACCATACACTTGCGGAAACCAGATC
>JBAVWD010000250.1:0-9113 GCA_049697655.1 Anaerolineae bacterium
GCAGCACTGGTTGTGGCACCAGGCTTCTGTCTGTTGCGTGCTTCTGCGAGGAGAAACGATGGCCGACGGAGTGCAGGTCACAGAGGCTGTTGCAGGTCCGGCGAATCGAGGGATCACACGGCGAATCGACGCCAGGTTGCGGTCTCTCCGCCTGCTGGATCGCAGCGCCCTGGTGAGAAAGGTGGTGGACATCGGCACGAGAGGGGTCGGGATAGAGCCCATCCCTGCCTGGCTCGGCGAGTCGAACAGAGCCGTTCTGGTGAGCAACTACCCCTCGGTATCTCAGACTCTTCGCGCCCTGATCAAGATGGGCTGCCGGCTCCCAGGAGACGGCTATCGCTTGAAGGGCATCGGACGGCCCGACGTGGTGACGAATGCCAGCGCACTGCTCAAGGCTCTGGGGGTGGACAATCTCATCTTTCCCGTCTACAAGGACGACGCCGGGGCCTACAGGCTGCACAGGCAAGTGGTCAAGCAGGTCCTGGAGTACCTGGAGGGAGAGGGGAACGTGCTCTGGATGTCCATCACCGGGACGACGAGAGGCAATGGTCTTCTGGAAACGGACGTCAGGACCGGGGCCGCTCTGTTCTCCACGGGCAAAGGCGTTCCCATGGTGCCCATGGGACTGGTCACCAAACAGGTCAAGGGCAAGCCGAGGGTGGTGAAGGTGAGGTTCGGAGAGCCCATACCGCCGCCACCAATGGATGAGTTGAGCGACTTCGACAAGACCGACTTCCTGGTGGATCTGTCCAGGCTGGCTCTCTGCCGCACTGCGAGCCTTCTCCCCCCAGGCCAGAGGGGCGACTTCGAGCAGGTGGAGGAGAAGCTGCAAGAGATCGAGGCCAGGCTGGAAGCGCGGTACAGCTAGGATCAGTATCGTGCCCCCATACTCTGGTGCAATATTCACTGTGGAGTAATGCAGCACTTTGCGCGATGAGTGTTAGGGATTGGTTGTACGAGTGAACAAGTAGACTCGCCTCGCGAGTACTGTCGATCAAAGGGCTGTCCAAGATGGGATAGCCCTTTTTCTTTGCGCGACACGTACAGGCTGCTGGAGGGGTGTACTCGCTGGTTTCTTTCATAAGGGTAGCCGTACCAGTGGATGAGGTCTGGTTCCGGGGATGGCCTGCTGCGGACGGCGCTCGTCCGTGCATCGGGCGCTCAGGGTGGATGGGGTCTAACGCTCGGCCTCCATGGCCGCTACAGCCCAAGGTGGGGGAACTTCTCCCTGAGGGTGTCGAAGGGAGGCCGCGGCAGGTTTCTGTAGCATTCCTCTATGCGCGCCCGCGGCGAATCTGTGGGCTGGCCTCCTGTCTCCCACAGAGACATACCTGGATAGGAACAGGGGCCTCTGTATCCGTCACCAATCCGCTCGCCCTGCGTGGTCAAGGACCAGGGTCCCCAACCGATGGCGCCGTTTTCCAGCGTGTAGTCAAGCATTCTGGCCTCGTAGACGAGCCTCTCCACCTGACCGGGGTCTTGCCAGCGGGGGGGCGCGATGTAGGTGGTGCCTACCTCCTCGATCAGTACGGGCTTGTTCACCTGCTGGCTCTTCAGGAGCTGGAAATCCCAGTCGATGGGCATGTCGCCTGCGCTGGCCAGCTTGTCACACTCACCGGTCCACATATCCCGCTCCAGGATGAAGTCGTATGTGTGGAGCGTGATGATATCAAAGGCCTCCAACTGGTAGATCGCCCGGGCGACGGAGGAGTCCGGCTGGCCCGGATCGATGTGGTTGATGCCCATGGTACCCGAGGCGATCCTGGTATCTGGGTCAAGAGCCCTGATGAAAGAGGTTACCTCCCGGTAGAAGCTCAATAGCTTCTCAGGGTTCAAGGGTGTGTGCAGCTCGTTGCCGGGTTCCCAGGCAAAGATGACGTCCTTGGCGCCGAGTCTCTGTACTGTGGTGATCAAGTCCTGGACGAAGGGCAGGTAGTTCTCCCGGAAACCTCCTTCGAACCATGGTTCCAGAATCTCGTAGTAGACCCTGGAGGGATCACCCACCTGAGGCCTGATCCCGGCGTACTTCTCATCACCCGGGACTGGGCAGTGGTTGTTGGTGAAGGCCACCACAAGTTTCATTCCGGCGAGTCTCAGGGCAGGTGCAAGGAGCCCAATCCTTGCTCCCACCTCCGCACCGGTGAGTTGGCGACCCGGCCAGAGGCGATTGGCATCTGTGGCCATGGCTCTGATCACCCTGGCGTTCATGATGCCGTAATAGGCGAGTTGCTCCCAGAAGAGGTCCGTGGTGAACAGGAACTCGTGGTGGTTGGCCATCAAGCACCCACCATTGAGGTACTTGTATTCTGGCTGCGCCTGGGCGGTTGACTGTGAAAGGTGGCTCAGCCACCAGGCGCAGAGGGGAGCCTTGAGGAAGAGGTATTGCAGGAACCGTCTTCTGCTGACCCTGACGCCAGTGCCCTCGTCGGCTGTCTTCCCCCGCACCGTGGTGATTCCTCCTTCCGCGAACCCCGTGCTCCCGCGGCTTTGTGACTATAGCATCAAGTCCTGCTTTTGTCCAGAGTGGTGCGTGACTGTGCGGCGCCAGTCAGCACGCAGAGCAGCTCGCCGACGCGCCACACTCTGTGCAGGGCGGTGGCTGGCTCATCGGCTACCGTTACGGCGACGGGCGGACGACGGTACGAGCGGAAGCTGCGATTCGCGCGCGGGGAGCGGATGGAAAGCCCGAAATGCCGGTAGCGAGGAGGCAGGTGGCCCATGTGTCAGCCCGGTGGATATGCTATAATGTCACCATCGGACATCGTGTGACGCTTGAGGGTTGCAGGAGGCTGCGCGGATTCTCTTGCGATGCGGGCAGCGCTGCGCATGGGCACGCTTCGCCGGCGCATCGACCGCCATAGTTCCGACCTCCAGTGCTTGGACTGAGGAAGGAGATGTTGACTGGGATTCACCTATTGCTGACCTATACCTGCAACTACGAGTGTGACCACTGCTTCCTGTATTGTGGTCCCCATGCCGAAGGCACATTCACCCTGGAGCAGCTCAGAGTTGCTCTCGACGAGGCAGAGAAGATGGGGTCGGTGGATATTGTCTACTTCGAGGGGGGAGAACCGTTCCTGTACTACCCTCTAATGGTCGAGGGCATAAGGATGGCTGGCGGTCGGGGCTTTCAGACGGGCATCGTGACGAACGCCTACTGGGCGACTACTGAGGAAGACGCAGAGCTGTGGCTGAGGCCTCTGGTCGAGCGGGAGGTGGCAGACCTGAGTCTCAGCGACGACGCCTTTCATCATGGTGCTGGGGAGGACAACCCTGCCAAGCGGGCTTCACGTGCGGCGAGAAGACTTGGCATTCCGACGGATTCGATATGTATAGATCAGCCCACAGTGGAGACGGGCCTGGACAGGCAGCAAGAGAAGGGTAGGCCAGTCATCGGCGGCGGGGCCATGTTTCGGGGCCGAGCAGTGGAGAAACTGGTTGACGGGCTGCCCAGACGTCCGTGGGAGGAGTTGACTCGATGTCCATACGAAGACCTGGCCGAACCGGGTAGAGTTCACTTAGATGCCTTTGGCCACGTGCACCTTTGCCAGGGCCTGAGCATGGGGAACATGTGGGAGACCCCGCTGGCAACCCTGGCCCAGAACTACGATCCCCAAGAGCATCCTATCTGTGGGCCTCTCCTCGCAGGAGGTCCTGCCCTCCTCGCCAGGCAGTACGCTGTCCAGCACGAGGAGGAGTTTGTAGACGAGTGCCACTTCTGCTATTCGCTTCGCCTGGCCTTGCTGGACAGGTTTCCCCAATACCTCGCCCCCAGACAGGTCTACGGACTGGACTAGACCAGTGCCGCAGCTGACTCGTGCCCCTTGCCTGCGCTTCAAGAGTCCCGTGCGTCCTCTACGGGGTCGCCTTGGTGGCTATTCCTCTGATGCCTAGTCTCTGGCTGCTGACTATCCCGGTCTCGATTCTCGGGATCGCGCAGGGGATGAATATGCACAGCCTAATGACATTGCTGGCCGGTGAGTGTCCCATGGAGCAGCGAGGTGGGCTGATGTCCGTCAATGGAATGGTCCTGCGGTTGGGACAGACGCTGGGGCCACTGGTGATGGGGGTAGTACTGACGATGTCCGGCCTGAACGGAGTCTTTTTCGGTGGGACTGTGTGCGCACTGGTGATGCTCGCGGTGGTGCTCGTGGTGATGAACTGAGATTTGACTTCCAGGTTTGCCATATGTAGACTGGATGGTTGGTTGTGAGGACAGGTAGCGTGGCAGAGAGTGGTGGTGCAGAGAAGAAGAGAGTGGCGCTGCTGTCGGTGTTGGCGGCGGTGCTCCTCACAGGCACTAAGCTGATCATCGGTGTCCTGACGGGAAGCCTGGGTATCCTGGCTGAGGCTGTGCATTCCGGGCTAGATCTCGTGGCGGCGGTAATCACCTACGGGGCCGTGCGGGTCTCGGACAAACCAGCCGACGCCAGCCATCTGTATGGTCACGGCAAAGTGGAGAATCTGTCTGCCCTGGCAGAGACGCTGCTTCTCCTGGTGACCTGCGCCTGGATTGTCAACGAGGCCATCAGCCGCCTGTTCTTCAAGCAGGTGGAGATCGATGTCAGCGTTTGGGCCTTCGGTGTGATGGCGATGTCCATCTTCGTGGACGTCAACCGATCCAGAGCGTTGAAACGTGTTGCTGAAGAGCACAGCAGTCAGGCGCTGGAGGCCGATGCCTTGCACTTCAGCACCGACGTCTGGAGTTCCGCCGTGGTCATCGCCGGCTTGGCCGTCGTCAAGCTGAACCAATGGCTGAGTGGGCCTCCGTGGTTGGTACACGCGGATGCTGTGGCGGCGCTGGTCGTGGCCTTGATTGTGATCTATGTAAGCCTCCAACTGGGTAAGCGAGCCGTGGATGTCCTTCTGGACGCGGCGCCCAAGGGGCTCGCGGAGCAGGTGCGTCTCCGTGTGCAGCAGATCGACGGGGTTCATGCTTGCCAGAAGGTGAGGGTTCGCCGGGCCGGGGCGGAAATCTTCGTGGACGTCGTCCTGGAGATCAATGCAGACAGCACTTTCGATGCCGCTCATGGCATAACCGCGAAAGTAGAGGAAGTGGTCGCCAGGTTGGCGCCCCGTGGGGACGTTGTCGTTCACTACGAACCGGCCGAGCCCTGCCCTGGTCTCGCGCCGCCTCATGGTGGTCCGAACGGGACAGGGCACCATGTACCGTAATCCTCTGGCCTTCCTCACAGAGATGGCTCCCAGGAAACGGCACGCCGTCCTGGTGTGCATCAACTCGATGGTTCTGCGCTGGGGACAGACGTTGGGGCCACTGCCAATGGTCTCAGTGTTTGCCGTCTGGGGAATCCGCGTGGCCTTCTGTGCACAAGTTGGCTTTGCGGTGGTCATATTCAATGCAGTCACCCTCTTGATGGGCTAGAATCACCACAGCCCCGCGAGAGGAGAGGGTGCCACCCGGACATGAAAGAGTTGAGCGCGCGATCGGAAGAGATTGGCCATGACACGGCCAAAGCCGAGAAGCAAGCAGCTGCTCTGTCAACATTGCTGGCAGCTCTCCTCATAACAGCGGCTAAGGTGACCGTGGGCATCTGGACGGGGAGTCTGGGGATCCTGGCCGAGGCGGCTGACTCCGCCCTTGACGTCGTTGCCGCACTCCTGACTTTCGGCGCGGTGCGGGTGTCAGGAAAGCCCGCCGACGAAAGCCATCCCTATGGACATGGCAAGGTGGAGAACATGGCTGCCCTGGTCGAGACATTGCTCCTCCTCTTCACCTGCGCCTGGATCATCTTCGAGGCGATTAGTCGCCTCTTCTTCAAGTCGGTGGAAATTGACGCAAACGTGTGGGCCTTTGTAGTTGTGGCCATCTCCATGATCATCGACTTGAACCGCATGCGGGCACTGCAACGCGCGGCAGACAAGCACGATAGCCAAGCGCTACAAGCCAGTGCCCTGCGCTTTCGCACCGACCTCTGGACCTCATCAGTGGTCTTACTGGGTCTGACGCTCGTGAGAGTGCAGGAATGGCTAGGCGGGCCGGCGTTCCTGCTCAAGGCGGACGCCGTTGCAGGCCTGGGCGTGGCGGTTGTTGTGCTCTTCCTGGGAGTGCGGCTCGGCAAGAGTGCGATGGAGGTACTGCTGGATACAGCGCCGGCGGGGTTGGCGGAGGGCATTGGTGGCCAGGTGGAGCGGATCGAGGGCGTCAGTTCTTGTCGTCAGGTCCGGGTTCGCCGGTCCGGAGCAGAGAGTTTCGTGGACCTGGTTCTGGAGGTCGACGGGGATATCTCGTTCGATAACGCTCACCAGATCACGGCCAGGGTGGAGGAGGTAGTACGGGAACTGGTACCTAGATGCGACGTCGTGGTGCACTATGAGCCAGGAGAGGAAAGCTCCAACATCTCCGCGTTGGTCGGTCGGCTGGCGCGGCAAGTGGGAGCCGAGGCCCACAGCATCTGGGTGCGTCAGAGCAATCACCGTTATCACGTGGAACTGCACGTGGAGGTGGAGCGCGGATGGTCGCTGACAAAGGCGCACGATCTGGCCACGCGTCTCGAGCTACTAATCAAGGAGGCTGCCCCCGAGGTGGCCGAGGTTGTCATTCACCTCGAACCTGTGGGCGACTCGGAGAGCCCAATCGCAAGGCTCCCCCACACTGATCATGCCGAGATTGAGGCAGAGATAGTGTCTCTCGTGGACAGCCTGGTCGGTGAAGGAGCATGTCACCGGGTGAACATCTGGGAGGAACCCCAGGGCTTGGTCGCTTCATTGCACTGCTCGCTGAGGTCTGAACTGTCTGTTGAGGAGGCTCACGACCTGAGCGAGCAATGGGAAGGCTATCTTCGGGAGCGGATTCCAGCGTTACGCCGGGTGCTGATTCACCTGGAGCCTTCCTGACACTCTGCGTCTCGCGAGCAGATTCCCCTTCTCCTTCTTCGCTTCTGTGCGTCCGGCTGAAACGCTTGTACTGTGTACAGTTCGCATAGTCCTGCGTGGCGACAACCATCCACGAGGACGGACAGGCGCGGTACGGATGTCCCCGACTTGCGGTCAAACATGGAGAACGGAGAAGGTTGATGAGGCAGGCTCGTCGATAGGGCTCCAGCATCAGGGACCCGCGCCCGTGGCAGAGAGACATGGCTGAGGTTACGAAGAAGAATGGACCGCACGTTCATCGCGTCGCGGTCCATTTGACAGTGTGGAGGGGCGAGCCGGTGGCTCCTACTCGGGAGGAACCTTGTCCGCTGACCAGAACCTCTCGATCTCAGCCTCAGCCTCCAAGTCGACGAGCCAGACCTGGAAGGCGTCGCTTCTCCTCTGCTCGAGGATATCGTGGTCCAACTCCCGATCATCATCGCGTTCCTCGACCAGGATGATGTGAAATCCACTGGGGGTCTCGACCACATCGCTGATCTCACCCACCGGAAGGTTGAAGGCCACCTCGTCGAAGGCCGCGTTCATCTTGCCCTTGGGGATCCATCCCAAGTCGCCGCCCAACTCGGCGCTCAGCGTGTCCGTAGAGACCTCCGTTGCCAGCGCAGCGAAATCCTCGCCATCCTCAAGCCGCTGAAGCACGGCCTGGGCTTCCTCCTCGGTGTCCAGCAAGATGTGGCGGACACGTATCTGGGGTTCACTGGTGGGGACCTGCTGCCCGACGTACTCCTCCATCTTCCCGCGCAGGAGCGTAACCTCGACGACATCCCTGTACTCCGCCTCCGTGAGGCCGGTGCCGTTCTTCAAGTTCGTAAGGAAGTCCCCATACAACTCCTCGAAGCGCGCCCGGGTCATGGGCGTGGGCACCTCGGTGGGAGTGATTTCGGCGGTTGAGGTAATGGTGTCGGTGGATGGCGTGGGCACCTCGGTGGGAGTGATTTCGGCGGTTGAGGTGATGGTGTCGGTAGATGGCGATGGCACAGCTGTGGGTTCTTCTCCGGAATAGCCGAACTCCTGCTCGATCTGGCGGTCTATCTCCTGTGAAGACAAGCTCACGCCGGCCTCTTGGGCGGCCTGACGGATCAACTCCTCCTCGATCAGTCCATCCACAAAACTCTCTGTGTTGAGGAGATCTCTTTGCACCGAGAGCTGGGATATCTGCTGGTCGATGATGCTGAGGATGAACGTGTCTACCTCCGGGTCGTAGAGGGACCGCTGTGTTCGCATCATCTCGATGTTGGCATCAAGCATCATCCGCTCCAGGCGGACTCTCTTCTGGTAGATGTTGGTACTTAGGGGTACACCATTGACCTTCGCCACCGGCGCAGAGGGCTTGCCCACGAGTTCCTGGTATACGCCAAATCCCAGAATAGCCAGGATCAGGCAACCTATGGCAACGGCCACGCCAATCAAGATGAGGCGCTGACGGCGCTCCTTCTCGCGACGAGATACCTGTTTGCGTGTAAGCGAGATGTCTTGCTTGACTTTTCTTTTGGCCATCGAATCCTCCGCTTGATCGGGCCCAGTGACCCTCCCTATCGTCAGTGCAGCCGCGCTACTACGTCCGTGTCGATACTCGGGCGGGTCGTTCCAGGGGACGCCAGCAGGGCTTCAGTGTTGTGAGGAGCCGCGAGGAGAAAGAGAAAGAAGGGCATAGCAGTGCCAGGTGCTATGCCCAGGCAACCTCACTCTATGCTTCAGCTACCGCGCACATGCTCTGACGTGTAGGGCAACAGAGCTATGTGTCGTGCTCTCTTGACCGCCGTTGACAGCCGGCGCTGGTGTTTGGCACACACCCCCGTCTTGCGTCGTGGCTTGATCTTGCCGCGATTGGTTACGTATTGGCGGAGCAAAGGCACATCCTTGTAGTCTATGGTGTCAGCCCTGCTCGTGCAAAAAGTGCACGGCCTCTTCCGTTTGAACTTGAAGTCCCGCCTGGGTCGCGGTCTCTGTTCTCGTCTCTCAGCCAAGGCTAGTCTCCTAATTCTTCATCGGCGTCTTCACTGTTCTTGTGCCGGGCGCCTTCTCGCTCTTCGTCCTCATCCTCCACGACATGGTAAGCGCGCTCTGGTTCTTCTCGAGGCACAGTGGGCGCCGCCTGGGTGGGTATCTCCTCGGTCTTGACCAAGAGGTATCGGATCACCTCCTCGGTCAGGGCCAACCTACCCTTCAATGCGGCGATGGCTTCAGGATCCAGCTGCATGTAGGCCACGATGTAGTAC